>JAZOON010000157.1:0-10248 GCA_045655045.1 Eubacteriales bacterium
ACTTCGTAGACAAAAAGCTCTACCTCGTTGACTTGCCCGGATACGGCTTTGCAAAAAGAAACCCCGAGGACAAAAAGAAGTGGTCAATGCTGACGGACGGATATTTTACGGCAAATAAAAATATCGACAGGCTGTGCCTTGTGTTGCAGCTTATAGACAGCAGAGTGGGTCCGACGGCTGACGACGAGATGATGCTTGAATTTCTGCGTGCGGCAGAGCTTCCGTTCGTGGTGGTTGCTACCAAGGTCGATAAGCTCAACGCAACCGAGAAAAAGAACAACGTCGCCGCTATCGCTGCGCACCCGCTTATCGAGGGCGTTAAGGTAATCCCCTTCTCCTCTCTCAAAAAAGAGGGCAAGGACGAGCTTTGGAAAACCGTCCTCTCTTACACGAAAATATAAGCTTGAGGGGCAGAACGATGACAAGACTTGTAATAACCCGTCACGGTCAAAGTATAGCAAACGCCGAGAACAAATTTGCGGGACATTCAGATTTTGACCTGTCCGAGCTTGGACACCGCCAGGCGAAGCTCACCGCGGACTACATCTGCGAGAACGAAAAAATAGACATTATTTATTCAAGTGACCTCAAGCGGGCTTACAACACCGCGCGTCCAACCGCCGAAAGGCTCGGTATGCAGATAAACGCAACCGAGGAGCTTCGCGAGATCTTCGCGGGAGATTGGGAGGGTATGACCACAACGGATATTGAGGCGCAGTACGCCGAGGCTTGGGGCGTTTGGAAAAACGACTACGCCGCCTCCAGATGCACGGGCGGAGAGTCCACTGCCGAGGTCTACCGCAGAATTATCCCAACGGTCAAACGTATTGCCGAACAGCACGACGGTCAAACCGTACTGCTCTCCACGCACGCAACCGTCGTAAGAGCGCTGAGCGCGCACGCTTTGGGACTTGACGAAACGAAAGTGGGAGAGATCCCATTCACACACAACGCGTCCGTAAACGTATTTTTATACGACGGAGAAAAGCTCATCCCCGAAAGACTTGACATAATCGAGCATCTCGGAGATGTAGTTACGGGCGTACATAAATCCTTCAAGAAATAAGAGGTTTTCTATGATACTTCATCCAAGCTTTGACACGAACGAAAGAGGACACCTGACCGTAGGCGGTATGGACACCGTCGAGCTTACAAAAAAGCACGGCACACCTCTTTACCTTATAGACGAGAACGCTCTGCGTGAGCGTTGCAGAACGTACAGACGCGCCGCCAAGAAATGCTTTGGCGAGGACGCCCTTCCCCTTTATGCGTCCAAGGCACTTTGCTTTACCGAGATATACAGAATAGCCGCCGAGGAGGGTATGGGCATCGACTGCGTATCGGGCGGCGAGCTTTACACCGCAAAAAAAGCGGGATTTCCCGCCGAAAGAATATATTTCCACGGAAACAACAAGACCGACCGCGACATAAAGGACGCTATGGATATGGGCGTCGGCACGTTCGTGGTCGATAACCGCGAGGAGCTTTCTGCCGTCGGCAGAGAGGCTTCGCAAAGAGGCATTACGCAGAGGATACTGCTCCGCATCACCCCGGGTATCGACCCCCACACGCACAAAGCAATAGTAACGGGCAACGTGGACTCAAAATTCGGAAACGCTATCGTCACGGGACAGGCGATGGATATAGTCAAGGAGGCAATAGCGACAAGCGGAGTTCTCCTTGCGGGACTTCACTGCCACATCGGCTCGCAGATATTCGACGTTGAGCCGTTTGCGGATGCGGCGGCGATAATGACTGAGTTTATCGCAAGCATAAAGGCTGAGTGCGGCTACGAAATAAAGGAGCTTAACCTCGGTGGCGGACTTGGAGTTAAATACACCGAGTACGACAGAGATATTGATTACGCGGCGGCAGTTGCGGATATCGCAAAGGTCGTAAGACAGCTTTGCGAAAAAAACGGTATCTCTCTTCCCAGAGTAATACTCGAGCCCGGTCGCTCGCTCGTGGCGGCGGCAGGCGCTACGCTTTACACGGTAGGCTCGGTAAAGGAGATCCCCGGCTTCAGAAGCTACGTCTCCGTTGACGGCGGTATGCCCGACAATCCCCGTTACGCGCTGTATCAATCGCAATACACCGCGCTTATCGCAAACAAGGCGGCACAGCCTCGCGACTACCGCGCGACCGTCGCGGGAAGATGCTGTGAATCAGGCGACCTTCTCGGAGAAAATATGGAGCTTCAAAAGCCCGAAAGAGGCGATATCCTTGCAGTTCTCGTAACGGGCGCTTACAACTATTCAATGGCTTCAAATTACAATCGCATTCCCCGCCCCCCCGTCGTAATGATAAAGGACGGAGAGGACAGAGTCGCGGTAAAGCGAGAGACTTACGAGGACCTTACGAGAAACGACCTTTGAGCAATCAAGGATTTACGGAGAAAATACGATGATAAGTTCACTTATGAGCGGAAATTTCAGATATTTCATTATTTCCCTCTTGTTAAGCCTACCCATAGTTCTTTTATCGCTTTCGGTCCACGAGACGGCGCACGGATACGCCGCTATGAAGCTCGGTGACCCCACGGCGAGAAATCTCGGCAGACTTACGCTTAACCCCGCCAAGCACATAGATCCCATAGGCTTTATATGTATGGTGCTTTTCGGCTTCGGTTGGGCAAAGCCCGTTCCGATAAACACAAGATATTTTAAAAATCCAAAAAGAGATATGGCACTGACGGGACTTGCCGGTCCTATGTCAAATTTGCTTCTCGCGCTTCTGTTTGCCATACTGCTTCGACTTACAATTCAGTTCGGACTTCTCTTTATGGGCGGAACGGTATACTCCATAGTTCAGACCTTTATGGTGCTTGGAGTGAGAATGAATATAACCCTTGCGGTGTTCAACCTTATTCCCGTACCGCCGCTTGACGGCTCGAGAATATTCCTCGTGCTTCTTCCCACGGACACGTATTTTAAAATTATGAGATACGAAAGATATATCTACATCGCGCTCCTTTTAGCGCTTGCTTTCGGTCTGCTTGACCGCCCGATAAGCTTCGTATCCGACATATTCCTTAATATAATCTTACGAGTGGCATTTTAACAACAATCTTTTGATCGGAGTACAGTATAATGGACGCGATAACCTACCGCCTTGACCAGTTCGAGGGTCCGCTTGATCTTCTTCTGTCATTGATACAAAAGAATAAAGTCAGCATAACGGATATCCCGATATCCCTTATCTGCGACCAGTACGTCGAATATATCACCGAAGCGCAAAAGCTGGATATGGACGTAGCGGCGGAGTTTATCGTTATGGCAAGCGAGCTTATGCTCATAAAGAGCCGTATGCTTTTGCCACGCGATGAGGACGACGAGGAAGACCCGAGAGCAACGCTCACCGACGCCCTTCTCCGCTACCAGCAGGCAAAGGAAGCGGCGGCAAAGCTCAACCCTCTGTACGCATACCACAGTGCGCGTATGGTCAAGGATACGGACGAGATATCCGTGGACAAGACCTTCGTTCAGGACCAGGATGTAACCTCGCTTATGGCGGCGATAAGACGCGTCGTTGCCTACAACAATGCGCTTGAAAAGGCGGCGACCACCACGTTCACGCCTATGATAAGCAAGCCCATTATCCCCGTAGAAATAAAAATCGTATCAATTCTGAGGACGGTGGAGAAAAAGGGCATCGCAACTCTTGAGGAGCTTGTTGGGGATGAGGTCACGCTACCCGACCTTATCGCGTCGTTCCTTGGC
Organism: Eubacteriales bacterium; assembly: GCA_045655045.1. Taxonomy (GTDB): domain Bacteria; phylum Bacillota; class Clostridia; order Oscillospirales; family CAG-272; genus HGM12713. The sequence continues at coordinate 3,720 of JAZOON010000157.1, forward strand.
GTGCTTGAGCTTGTCAAGATACGCAAGCTTTTGGTTGAGGACTGCGACGAGCCGTCGGACAACGCGCTCTTAAGCTCTCATACGAGATTCATACTTAACACCGACAGCTCTACGGTAGGCGAGAGCGAATACGACATAGACGAATTAACGGGAGGCAATATATGAGCGAGCAGTTAGACCAACTCAAAAATATAGAGGGCGCGATAGAAGCAATACTTTACGCCGCGGGTTATCCCGTAAAATACACAAAAATTGCCGAGGTCTTAGGACTTGACTTACATAACACGAAGAAGATGATCTCCCATATGGCGGAGAGCTATAACGGTGAAAAATCCAAGAGAGGTATCAGCCTTCTTATGTTCGACGAGACTTGCCAATTCTGCACGAAAGAGCCTTACGCGCCGTATATACGCGAGGCGCTCGGTATCCGCCGAGGCGGAAATCTCTCCGCTTCGTCAATGGAGGTGCTTGCAATAGTCGCTTATAACCAACCGCTTACGAGAACGTTCGTGGATCAGGTCAGAGGCGTTGACAGCTCTTACGCCGTCAACTCTCTCATAGACAAAGGACTTATTGAGTCCTGCGGCAGACTTGACGCGCCGGGCCGTCCTATGCTTTACGTAACGACGGACAAGTTTCTGCGCGTGTTCGGTCTTAATTCCCTTTCCGAGCTTCCCGCGACAGAGACGCTGCTGCCGCCCAAGGAGGACGTACCGATAGTAGACGAGGGCGCTGAGGACACGGACGAGCAGGCGGGTATTACCGATATAGAAAGCATCGACGAATAACGAAAAAATTTTTTACCGATAATCAAGGAAACGGAGGGATGATATGACGGCGCTTATAGTAATAGGCTGTATACTGTTGTTTTTCGTCTTTATTCTTTCCCTCAAGGCAAAGATAACTGTGGTATACGACGGCGAGGTCGCTCTTTATTTAAAGGTACTTTTCATAAATATAAAAATACTGCCGAAGAACAAAAAGAAAAAAGGTCCTCACTCGATGAGTGAAAAAAAGGCAAAAAGGATAAAAGCAAAACTTGACGCCAAGGCGGAAAAGAAGCGGCTCAAAAAAAGGCAGAAAAAGCAAAGCAAGCTTGCAGAGAAGCACGAGCCAAAGCAAAAGAAAAGTCTTTCGGAGGTGCTTGAAATAATAAGTCTTGTCAAGGACATCGCGGGGACTGTGATAAAGAAGTTTTTCGGTCATCTCAGAATAGACATGGCAAGGCTTAAAATAAACGTCGCCACGGGCGACGCGGCTACTACGGCGCTGGCTTACGGAGCTGTTTCTCAGGCTGCTATGTATCTTTTCACGGTACTGTCTCCCGTCAAGGGCTTCTCCTTCCCCGACGAAAAAAATACCGACATATCCTGCGACTACCTGTCGGACAGTATGACGGTCGATATAAAAATATCCTTTTCCCTGCGCGTATGGCACGTTTTTCACGTAGCATTCGCCGCACTCGGAAAATTGATATCTCATAAACTGAAATCAATAAAATAACGTATAAAACGAAAGGAAAACACTATGGCAAACGAAAACAGAATTCCAGAAATCATCCGTTCTTCTATGGAGAACATCCGCTCTATGTTCGACGCAAACAAAATAGTCGGAGATCCCATCACAACCCCTCAGGGAACGACGATAATCCCCATTTCCAAGATCTCAATGGGTATCGCCGCAAGCGGCTTTGACTACAATCCCAAGAAGGAGGCTCAGCCCCGTCCTCAGAACTTCGGCGGAGGCGGCGGAACGGGTATCTCCGTAAACCCCATAGGATTTTTGATAGTTGATGCCGACGGAGACGTTGAGTTTATCAACGTATCTCAGAAGGGTAAGCCCGATCCCGTTGACCAGATCGCGGATCTCGTTGAAAGAACGCCCGACATAATCGCTAAGATAAAGGACATCTTTACAAAGGATAGCGCAGACAAATAAAAAGCATTACAGCCGCCGATTTCTCATATATTTAAACGTATAATATAAGAGGAACGGTGACGTAATGAAAAAGATCTTAATACTGATATTGACAGTTGCGACGCTTTTTTGCAAGCTTGCGCCTTTTTGCCGCGCACAAGAGATACCATCGGTGTCCGCGAAAAGCGCGATTTTGATCGACGCTGACAGCGCAGAGGTGCTCGCGGCAAAAAACGAGCGTGAGAGAATGGGTATGGCAAGCACGACCAAAATAATAACCGCGCTCACGGTCCTCTCTCTTGCGGATACTGACGAAACCGTAACGGTCGCCAAGGAAGCGGTCGGAACGGAGGGCTCGTCTGTGTATCTTTGTGAGGGAGAAAAGCTGACGGTCGAGCAGCTGCTCTATGCGCTGTTGCTCGCATCAGCGAACGACGCGGCGGTCGCTCTCGCCGTACATTGCTCGGGAAGCGTGGACAGCTTCGCGGATAAAATGAACGCCGTCGTTTCCAATATGGGACTTGATGATACGCATCTTACAAATCCCCACGGTCTTTACGACGAGGACCACTACACTACGGCTTACGACTTGGCAATTATCACGCGCGAGGCTATGAAAAACGAGCTTCTGTCAAAAATATTCGCCACGTATAAGGCAACCATTCCCTTTTGCGGCGAGGATAACAAACGGCTCGTCGTAAACCACAATAAAATGCTCAGAGACTACGATGGGGCGATAGGCGTAAAAACGGGATTTACCAAGAAAACGGGAAGATGTCTTGTAAGCGCCGCAAAGAGAGAAGGTCTTACGCTTATCTGTGTTACGCTCAACGCGCCCGACGATTGGCGCGACCATACCGCTATGCTAAGCTACGGCTATGAGAACTATTGCAAGCGCGTCTTTTTCGACGTCGGCGAATATACTTACGATATGCCCCTGACGGGCGGTGAGAAGGACTGCGTAACTCTCACAAACTCGCAGCCCATCGCGCTGACGGTTTCCAAGGACGGAGCAAACGCAACGCTCACAGTCACGTCAGCTTGGCACTTTGCATACGCTCCCGCGCGTAAGGGTGAGCAATACGCAACGCTGACGGTTTCCTGCGAGGGAAAGAGCGCAAGCGTACCCTTGACAGCCGCAGAGAGCGTCAATACCCCAAAGGAGCAAAATTTTTCGGATAAAATATTCGATTTTTTCAAAAAGGATAACTGAACTACAGATGTCACCTATAAGATTGCAAAAATATTTCACCGATTGCGGAGTTCTCTCCCGCCGAGCAGCCGAGGAGCAGATACGGCTTGGCAGGGTGCGCGTTAACGGAGAGATTGCTACCGTCGGTACTTGCGTAGAGGCGGGCGTTGATAAGGTGGAATGGAACGGAAAAATAATAATTCCCACGTGCGACGAAAGCATATGCGTTCTGCTTAACAAGCCGCGCGGATACGTCACTACTATGTCAGACGAAAAGGGCAGAAAAACCGTAAGTATGCTCGTATCCGACCTGCCCGTCAGGGTATATCCTATCGGACGGCTGGATATGGACTCGGACGGACTTTTGCTTCTCACCAACGACGGAGAATTGGCTAACGTGCTTACTCATCCCAGACACGAAATACCAAAAATATACCGAGTAAAGGTAAAGGGCTCGGTAACGCCTGAGCAGTTAAAGGTCTTATGCGGACCTATGACGATAGACGGATACAGGATACTTCCAGTCAAAACTTCCGTAGTCTCGCGCGATATTAACGCTACCTTGCTTGAAATGACGCTTTACGAGGGCAGAAACCGCCAGATACGTAAGATGTGTGAGAGGGCTGAGCTCAAGGTCACGGCACTTACGAGAATAGCGATAGGAAATATAAAGCTCGGCAGTGTTCCCACAGGTAAACACAGACGTCTGTCCGCAAAGGAAATACAATATCTGAAGGATCCCACTCAAAAGAAAGGAAAAAACAATGCTTAAGGTATTACCCATACAATCAAAGCTGAAGCAAGAAGAAATCTGTGTAAAATGCGGCGTTGAATACAATGCCGATCTTCTCGCTTACGCGGCTTACGTTGACGATAAGCTCTGCGGAGTTTGTCAGTTCAAGCTTACCGACAAGGGCGGTATCATATACGACCTTGCGCCCACGACTGATTTTTATAACAAAGAGGCTCTGTTCGTTATGGGCAGAGGAACGCTCAATTTTATCGATCTGAGCGGAGTTCATAACGCAAGCTTCGTAGGAGACGTCAAGGATGAGGAACTGCTCCGCCTTATCGGCTTCAAAAAGGATGATAACGGAGCATTCACGATAAATCTCGAGGGCTTTTTCACAGACCACTGTCATTGAGATTTATACTCATTTTATGTAAAATATATAATAAAACTGTTGACAAAACGACCGCAACTGTGCTATAATATACCTTGTGGCTGAATGCCAACATTATAAAAAAACGTAAATTTCCGCTCGGTGCGGTGATATACAAGCGAAAGGAATTATCATGACAAAGGAAATCAATCTCAAGGTTTTGCTCAAGGTTCTCAAAAATTCGTGGTGGAAGGTTCTTATTTTCACCGTGGCTATTACTATTGCAGTAGGCGCTGTTATTCAGTTCCTCGTTCCTAAAAAATACGCGTCAACCATTGAGTTTTACGTACTGAACACAAGCACGACCTCCGAATATACGACTACCGCGCTCCTTTCCGCAGCGGAGTATCTGTCCAACGACTACATAAAGATAATCAACAGTGACAGAATGATGGAAAAGATCCGTGAATATCTCGCAGACCCCAACAGAGACTACGGTGACGTTTCCGCGTCCGATATAAGAGGAATGATAAGCTCCAGCACGTCTACCGAATCATCCACGTTTACGATAACCGTTACGGCAACCGAGGACAAGGTTCTCGCTATGTACGTAGCTGAAGCTATAACAAAATACGCTCCCGAAATCATAAAAGACATCACCCGTCCCAGCTATACCTCAAATCTTTACAAGCAGGTAGTTACTAAGGACGAGGCAGGTAAAGAGGAAAAGGAATACGTAAAGATCAACGAGATCGACCTTGAATGCGTAAAGGTTATCCGTGAGCCTCAGCTTGCAACCGTGCCCGCTTCCCCCAACGTAGTTACGTATACGGCTATTGCCGCAATTCTTGCAGCAGTGGTCTCCTATGTGTTCTTCCTCATTCTTAAGCTCGCCGACACTACCATACGCTCCGAGGAGAATACTAAGGAGCTTATTGACGGCACGATAATTGGTGATATTCCAAATTGGACCGTCAACACAGACACGGACAAAGAGGAAAAATGATGAAAAAAGCAGAAAGAAGTGTAACGAAAAGGACGAGAAGTGTTCGACGTCTGAACGAAAGCACTCCGTTTGCAATAAAGGAGTCATTCAATCAGCTCAGAACCAATATCATGTATACCCCCAACAATTCAACAGGCTGTCCGATATATGGAATCACCTCTGCTGAGATGTACGTTGGAAAAAGCACCATTTCCGCAAACCTTGCCATATCGTTTTCGCAGATAGGCAAAAAGGTTCTTTTGATCGACGGCGATATGCGCCGCCCTTCCCAACACAAGATTTTTGAATACGATAAAAGCCAAGCAGGCTTTAGTGAGCTTTTGGCGGGAATAGAGAAAAACGACAAGGATGTGATCTGCAATCCCTGCCCAAATCTTTATCTGCTTACAAGCGGAGCAATACCGCCTAACCCCTCAGAGCTTTTGCTCAGCAAAAAGTTCGAGGAGTACGTAAACCGTTGGAAAGACGAGTACGATATAATATTTATCGATTTCCCGCCCGCGGGTATCGTCACGGATCCTGTAACGGTAAGCTCTCACTTGAACGGATTTATTTTCGTTGCCATGGCTAACAGAAGTAACGCCGTAAGGGTAAACAGCGCAATAAATTCCATCAAGGCAGTTGACGGAAAGATCGCAGGTCTTGTTCTTAACGCAACGAACAGCAAGACTACGGGAAAATACGGTTCGGGTAAGTACGGTTACAGATATAGCTACCGCTATAGCTATCAGTACGGATACAGCTCCGACGAAAAATAAAAAAGCAAGGAGCCGATGCCAAATTTCGGCTCCTTTTAAATTGAGAAAGGAACGCTTATGACTGTTATTGATTTCCATTCGCACATCCTTCCCAATGTTGACCACGGCTGTAAAGGCATCGACGAATGCGCGGCTCAGCTTGCGCTTATGGAAAGCGCGGGCACGCAAATTGCCGTAGCAACTCCCCATTTTTATCCCCACGTCCACAAGGCGGATACGTTTTCAGAACGCGTTGACGCTTCCGTCAGGCTACTGAGATCGTCCGAAATAAAAAACGCGCCACAGCTTGCGATTGGCGCTGAAGTGTTGCTTTGCGAAAATCTTGATACAATGGACGGATTATCGGAGCTATGTATCAGGGGAACGAGAGCACTGCTATTAGAGCTTCCGACGGAAAAGCTGAGAGATGGGCATTTTGATACGGTGGAAACGCTTTTGGCTAACGGCTATACCGTCGTTCTGGCTCATATAGACAGGTACATAAAGAATTACGAAAATGATATTCACGAGCTTCTTGGAATGGGCGCGCTCGCTCAGGTAAACGCGCAATCAC
>JAZOON010000158.1:0-3319 GCA_045655045.1 Eubacteriales bacterium
GCAGGCTCTTTGCGTCAGCTTGATTCAAAGATAACTGCAAAGCGAAAGCTTGATATTTTCGTGTTTAATTTCCAAGGCGGCTCGCTTTACGCGGACGGCAGACAGCCCGTGACGCATACGGAAACGCTGGAGCGCTTGTCCGAGCTTGGCTTTAAGGTGTTGCCGATGCGCACTGTGGCAACGAGCTTTGAGGATACCGTTGCGCATATAGAGCGTATAGGCAGTCAGCGCGACGACCTTGCTTACGACATTGACGGCGTAGTAATAAAGCTTGACGCGCTCGGAGACAGAGCTGTTATGGGCGAGGGTACGAACACGCCGAGGTGGGCGGTAGCGTACAAGTTCCCGCCAGAGGAAAAGGAGACGGTGCTTGAGGACGTTACCGTTGCGGTAGGACGAACGGGAGTGCTTACGCCGAATGCCGTTCTCTCGCCCGTAAGACTTGCGGGTACGACCGTCAGCCGCGCCACGCTTCATAATCTTGATTTTATCAACAAGCGTGATATAATGCTTGGGGATACGGTAATAGTCCGCAAGGCGGGAGATATAATTCCCGAGGTTGTAAGGGCAGTTCCCGAAAAGCGCGACGGTACACAAAGAAGATTTTGTATGCCGAGCGTCTGCCCGTCCTGCGGTGAGCCTATTTCCTACGACGCGGACGAGGAGGCGGCGGCAAGATGCACCAACAACGCCTGCCCCGCGCAGCTCTCCCGCAGTATCGAGCATTTTGCTTCAAAGGGAGCTATGAATATCGACGGACTCGGTCCGCAGATAGTTGAGCTTTTGCTCAGAGAGGGGCTGATACACGACGTTTCCGACCTGTATACGCTGAAGGTCGAGGACGTAGCGGGACTTGAGCGAATGGGCGAGAGGTCCGCGCAAAATCTTATAAACGCAATAGAAAGCTCCAAGACCGCGGGACTTGAGCGTCTTATCTATGCGCTTGGTATACGAAATATAGGAGAGGTTGCGGGCGCAGCTCTTGCAAAAAGATACAAGAACCTCGACGCGCTTATAGGAGCTACCAAGGAAGAGCTTTGCGCTATCGAGGATTTTGGAGAGATAACGGCGGACTGCGTTCTCGATTTCTTCTCTCACGCGGCAAACGTAGAGCTTTGTCACAGGCTCTACGCCCTCGGACTTACGACGGAAGCCGTTGCCGCGCCGACGGGAGACAAGCTTGCGGGACTTACGTTCGTGCTTACGGGCACCTTGCCCACTATGTCGCGTGACGAAGCCGCCGCGCTTATAAAGGCGGCGGGCGGTAAGGTAAGCGGAAGCGTTTCGTCAAAGACAGCCTACGTCGTTGCGGGTGAGGCGGCGGGAAGCAAGCTTACCAAGGCGCAGAGCCTCGGAGTTGCGATAATAGACGAGGAAGAGCTGCTCCGTATGCTTGCGGACTGAGCTACACACCCGTAAACTCCAAAATACCCTGATAAATTCCCTCTGCAAACAGAGAGGGGTTGTCGCGCATAAGAAAAGCGTCACGGGGGTTGGTTATAAACCCAAGCTCGACAAGGACGGCGGGCATAGCCGTCTTGCGGAGAACGTAAAGATTTGTGCGCACTTGCATACCTCTGTTGCGAAGTCCAGTTGCGGCGGCGAGGCTGCTCAGTATGTCCGTGCCGAGCGAAAAGGCGGCGGAGGGACGGGAAAAAGAAAAGGCTTCTATGCCGTTGGCGGAAGGGTTGCTCGATGCATTCGTATGCAGACTTATAAAGTAATCCGCGCCCCACGCATTTGCGTCCTGAACGCGCAGACGAAGGCTGGTTGAGTTTGACGTGCCTATCTGCGTGGTAGGCGTAGGACGGGAAAGACGGGCTTCAAAGTCGGGATTTGCGTTTAGTCTTGCGGCAAGCTCAATACCGATAGGATAAACGAGATCCTGCTCGCGCAAGCCGTTACCTTCCGCGCCCGCGTTTGGATTTTTTGGATTATGTCCTTGGTCAATATAAATTTTTATAGCCATATTCCGTCTCCATTTGTTTTTAGTAAAGTATATGACGGATAGATGAAAAAATGAATTAAAAAGGCGGTAATTATGAGGGATACGGAAAAGAATAAAACGCTCGGCGGCACGCTCTATCTCGTTGCCACGCCGATAGGAAATCTCGCGGATATAAGCGAGAGAGCCGTGAAGGTGCTGACAGAGGTGGATTTTATTGCCGCGGAGGACACGAGAAATACGCTAAGGCTGCTCAGCGCGCTTGGAATATCAAATACACTCGTCGCGTATCACGACCACAACCGCCGTGAGGCGGGTGAGCGCATAGCGGCAAGGCTTGAAGCGGGTGAGAGCTGCGCACTCGTTACCGATGCGGGAACTCCCGCTATCTCCGACCCGGGGGAGGATATCGTCGCGCTGTGCGCAGAGAAGGGAATTCCCGTTACGTCTGTTCCGGGCGCGTGCGCGTTCGTTACCGCGCTGACGCTATCGGGGCTTCCGACCGAGCGATTTTGCTTTGAGGGCTTTCTTCCCGTCAAGGGCAAGGAACGGCGGGAACGGCTTGACGCGCTTGCGTCGGAAACGCGTACTTTTATTTTGCACGAAGCACCGCACAAGCTGAAGACCACGCTTGGGGACTTAAAGGAGATTCTGGGAGACGACCGCCGCATAGCTCTTTGCCGTGAGCTTACCAAGCTCAACGAGGACGTCCTCAGAACTACCGTCGCTCAGGCGGTTGAATATTACGAGAACCACGAGCCGAGAGGGGAGTACGTCTTAGTCATCGAGGGCGGAAACGGCGCGGTCGCAGAGCAAAAAAGCTCTATGTCGCCGCTTGAAGCCGTCGCCTTCTACGAGCAAAGCGGAATGAGCCGAAACGACGCGGTAAAAGCCGCCGCAAAGCATCTCGGAATGACGAGGAATGAGGTCTATAGGCTTACTATTGATGCCTGACAGTTTATATCGCACAAATAGTCAAGCCTTGCGGGTATTAGATTTCTACGTTTTATACGGCGAAAATCGGTTGATTTTTTTCGGCAGATGTGATATTATATAGTGTATGATGAATAATTGTATTTTGAAAGGATATAAGGTTATGGAAAAGATGAAGGTCGGCGTTGTCGGCGCAACGGGTATGGTAGGTCAGCGTTTTCTGACGTTGCTTGAAAATCACCCTTATTTTGAGGTTACGGCTCTTGCGGCTTCCGCGCGTTCCGCGGGAAAGTCTTACGAGGAAGCAGTCGGAGCAAGATGGAAGATGAAAACTCCAATGCCCGAAAAGTTTAAGAATATGCCCGTTTACGACGCGGCGAATATCGACAAAATGGCTGAGCTTGTCAGCTTCGTTTTCTGCGCGGTCGATATGAAGAAGGA
>JAZOON010000159.1:0-8288 GCA_045655045.1 Eubacteriales bacterium
GGAGACAACAGAGAGATAATAGCAAACCTCTGCTCAATACTTGGAATTGAAGTTAAATATCTGTAATAAAGGAGAAATAAGATGATATACATTTTAGATACCGCAGATCTTGCGGCAATAAAGCACTGTAACGAATTTTACCCCCTCGCGGGAGTTACCACAAACCCCTCTATAATCGCAAAGGCAAAGACCGACTTCTGGAAGCTCGTCAAGGACATAAGAGCCATCATTGGCGAGGACAAGATGCTCCACGTCCAGACCACGCAGACAAAGGCTGAAAAGATAGTAGAGGAAGCAAAGCTGCTTAAAAAGGAGCTCGGCGGAGAGTTCTACGTAAAGATACCGATAGGCGAGGAAGGCTTAAAGGCTACGATGATGCTCAAAGAGATTGGTATCGGCGTTACTATGACAGCAATCTTCACACCCACGCAGGCTCTTATGGCGGCAAAGGCGGGAGCAGACTTCGTTGCTCCTTATGTCAACAGACTTGATAACATCATAGGCGACGGAACTGAGGTAGTAGCCGAGATAGTAAACCAGCTTGAGCTTTACGGAATGGACTGCAAGGTGCTTGCGGCAAGCTTCAAGAATGCGGAGCAGGTACATAAGTGCGCATCCGTTGGCTGCCACAGTGTAACCGTTACCGACGATATTATGAAGCTGCTCATCTCTCATCCTATGACCGACGCCGCTATCGCAGGCTTCGACAAGGATTGGCAGGGAGTTTACGGGGATAAGACTATCTTAGATTTTTGAGTTGAGGTAGAGAGATGCTAAAGAATTTCGACATTAAACCGCCGTTCTTCGAGGTAGGACCCAAGGCGATAATCTGGGGCGAGGAGATGCTGGCTCTTGCCAAGGTCATTGATAAGACCGCTATGAAGTACGACGTTGATATCATCGTCACGCCTCAGTACACGGATATAAAGCTTCTTGCTGATAATACCGAGAGAATACTCGTGTTCGCTCAGCATATGGATGCTCTTGTTCCCGGCAGAGGACTTGGAAGCGTGCTTCCCGAGGCTGTAAAGGCGGCGGGAGCGAAGGGCGTTATGCTCAACCACGCAGAGAAGCCCCTTGATATGGAGACTCTCGAGAAGACAATAAGACGCGCCGACGAGGTTGGACTTGCTACCATAGTTTGCGCTGACACGGTTGAGGACGTAAAGAGAATAGCTCATATGGCTCCTAACCTTATCGTCGCAGAGCCCACCGACCTTATAGGTACGGGAACGACGAGTGATTCTAATTACGTAATTGAAACGATAAAGACCGTAAACGAGATAAATCCTGATATAATGGTGCTTCAGGGCGCGGGAATATCCAACGGTCAGGACGTTTACAACACAATAAAGCTTGGAGCACAGGCAACGGGATCAACCAGCGGAATACTCAAAGCGGCTGATCCTTACGCAATGGTCGAGGAGATGATATACAATCTCCGCAAGGCTTGGAACGAGCTTCACCCGTGAGGTAAGATATGAAAAAGCAAAGTCTTGAAGCGGCAAAGGCAGCCTATGAGATAGAGTACGAGTGCATAAAGGGAATGCTTGACTATTTCAACGAGGAAGCGTTCTCGGATGCCGTTGAGCTTCTTAAGAATGCCGAGCGCATAGGAACAAGCGGCTGCGGTCATTCGGGCATCATATGTCAGCATTTCACTCATCTTCTCAACTGCATAGAGCAGCCCGCAAAATTTATTTCTCCCGCAGAGGCCGTACACGGCGGAACGGGATTCCTCAGAGCGGGTGACGTTATCGTTCTTGCTTCCAGAGGCGGTAAGACCGCAGAGCTTTTGCCCATAATGGAGATATGCAAGAAAAAGGGAGTAAAGATAATCACCGTAACGGAAAATCTTGAATCACCCTTAGCTCTTGGCGCTGACGTGGTGCTCAAGCAGTATGTTAACAGAGAAACGGATAAGTACAACGCGCAGGGAACGACCTCGTCAACCGCGCTGTGTATGATATTCCACTCGTTACAGACGGCTCTTATTGAGGAAACGGACTACCAAAACGAGCAATTTGCTCTCATTCACCCCGGCGGAGCAGTTGGAGAAAGACTTAACAAAAAATAAAATTTATATAAAACATAAAAGGAGAATATTATCATGGAATTCAAAGTAGTACAAAAGGAAATAGAGCTTCAGTCCAGAGGCTGGATACCTACGTTCCACGACATCAGAAAAGAGATACTCGACATAGTTGAGGCGTCGGGCGTTAAGAACGGAACGGTCGCTATCGTATCCCACCACACTACCTGCTCGGTTATGGTTCAGGAGTGTTCACACGACATAGACAGCTTCGATCTCGAATACTTACAGCACGATCTTCTCGACATTATGAGAAAGATGATCCCCGACTTTGCTGAGGAGCATCAGTACCGTCACCCCGGTCCGATCCACGCTCAGTACGGCAGATACGTAAACGAGCCTGGTGACTACTCCAGCATGAACACCGACGGACATCTCCGTTCCGTATTCTTCGGCAGAAGCGAGACTCTCACTATCAAGGACGGTAAGCTCGACCTTGGACTTTTCGCTCACATCTACTTTATCGACTGGGATCACGTTATCGCCCGTCGCAGACAGGTAAACGTAACCGTTATGGGAACGACAGAGGACGTTGAGGACAGAAAGGTAAACGGCGGAGAGGTCATCAACACCCGCCGCAGATTTACCGACGAAGAGAAGGCTTACGATATTCACTTCGATCTCCAGCAGGATAGATAAGATATTGAAATACGCAAAAACGGTACTTACACACGTTTTCAAACTTGAACTGTGTGTAAGTACCGTTTTGTTTTTTAGCAAAGCCGATTTTGCAAGTTATATTGGCGTATTGTTGCTGAAAATCAATAATTTTTAGTATATTTGTCGTCGTCACCGTCGTCGCCTGCTTCTGCGCCGAAGTCACCGCCGTTTTCTCCGCCGTTCTCACCCGAGGGGGTGCTTTCGCTGTTGCCGTTCGATGCGTCAGCCTGTTCTTGCTCGTTTTCAACGTAAATATTGGTTTCGTTATCACCGCAAGCGCAAAGAGCGAGAGCCAGACAAATAACAGTAAACAATGCAATAAACTTTTTCATACCGTTCTCCTAAGTAAGTTTTATTAATTGAATTATACCATTTTTTCAGCCGTTTGTCAACCGTATTCGCTTTTTTGTCTGCTTTTGTAGGATTTTTTTGCTAAAACATTCATATAAAGTCTTGACTTAACGGCGAAAAAGTTGTATAATTTAAATGAGTAATTGTCTCGATATGGGGGAATTATACCTTTTTATATACAAATTCATTTATAGGTGGTGTGATTATGAAGGGTTTGAAAATAAAAGCAAAAGGTTTAATAGCATTGATCATGGTTGTGGCTATGCTTGCGGGGATTGCGTTGCCCGTTGCGGCTATGTCTCAGAACGACACTGTGAACGGCGGTGGAGAGGGGCTATGCTATTCGCTGTCGTATGACGACGGAATAATGAGCATAACCGTTGACTCGCAAAGGCTGTACGAGGTTATGAAGGACAAGAGCATAACCCGTGACGAGCTGGGGGCGTTTTTGCCTGAGGCGGTCGTGGACGCGCTCGAGGGCGGTGCGGAGCTGTCGGAGGAGGTTATTTCCTCAATTTTGAACAGCTATATTACGCTTGACGAGGTCACCGCTATAATCGAGGATATGCCCGAGGAGATGATAAATGAATTTTTCGATCCCGAGCTGATTAATAAGCTTATCGACGTAAAGGCGTTGCTTGAAATGCTTCCGCTTGACCAAATGATGAGCAATCTTGGAGAGGATAGCTTGGCGCTTGAGAAGCTTCTCGCTACCGAGGGCGTTATGGACGTCCTTCTTCCTAAGATAGAGCAGGCGGGACTTATCGAAAAGGTGCTTGAGAAGATAGACCTTACCCCCATTCTCAACGATGCCGACATACAGACGACGCTGAGGAGCCTTATCGAAGACGATACTATGCTTGGAAAGCTTTTGGCTATTGAGACAATCAAGACTGCGGTAAACAACTATATGATGAGTGAAGCCGTTGTAAACAGACTGATAGACAAGGGCAAGGGCGACCTTCATAAGGTGTTCGATTACATCTCGACGTACGACGTAAGCACGCCCGAGGGCAAGGAAAAGCATGATAAATTCATAGCCTTTATGGAAAGCCCCGAGGTTCTTGCGATACTTATGGAGCCGAAGTACATTATCAACGAGCACGTTATTGCCGACCTTATAGGCGCGGGAATGATGACTGTTGACAGTGTTGAGCATTTGCTTGAAGACTATGATAAGCACTTCTCGGAATTTGTCAACGAGGCGGAGCTTTTTGAGTCTGATTTCGTAAACAAGATGTTTACCGCCGATATTTTAAAGCCCGAGCTTATAAGGGCGATACTCGAAGCGGATAAGAACGACGTCGTATATCCGGGCGAGGTGTACGGTGAGATCAAGGGACTCTATGAGAAAGCGGTAAAGAACGGTCTTGTTACGGCTGACGAGCTTCTTGGCGTAGACGGCGTCGTAGATATTGAAAAGATAAAGGAAAAAGCAAAGGGCATTGATCCCAACGCCCTGTTCGAAAAGGGTATTATTACCGTCAACGGCGAAATTACCGTTGATGAAATAGTGACTGATTGGGGCTTGACATATCAACAAATTTGGAGTGCCGCGCAAAGCTTGGGTATAACAGACCCCGACAACGCAACGCAAGAGCAGAAGGAAGCTCTTCTCAAAAAGCTCGTTGCGGATTACGATATTACGCTTGAGCAAATAGAAAAGCTTGAGGCGGTTAACGTAAGCTTTGATAATATAGACGAAAAATGGGTGCTCGAACAAACGGGCTTGAAGATCGAGGATTGCCTTAAAGACGGCTATATTGATAAGATACTTGCAGTTGACGCCCTTGTATCCAAGATAACCTCGACTATTAACGATAAGGATTACGAAACCGAGTGGAACGGCATCAAGACCGCTATAAAGCACAGTGAGAAGGTTGAGTCTGTTATAACCGACTCTCACGCGTTTATTGAGTTGGTTGAGTTAAATCTGCACGCTCTCGTTTCGTTTATCTATACGGATGAAATAGCGGATTGGCTTCTTGGGCTTGAGCTTAAAGCAGAGGATTTTGAAGCTCTGCTCGGCGAGAGTGTTATCGTCGGCGGCGAGATAGACCACGGAAAGCTTATTGACGCTATATCGCACGATTCTATCGTAGAGGTGCTTGACTCTATCCTTGCTGACGCCAATGCGGCAAAGGCATTCCTTGGTAAGTTCGTTACCGTTTACAATCCTATGACCGACGAAGATCTTATCTACCATTTGGCGGGAGATGGCGGACGAGTCGCGCTTGTGGATAAGTATGCTGATATTCCCGAGCTTGTAAGCTTTATAGGCGCTTCAAATCTGCTTGATGCGCTTGAGAAAATAGGCTATGACCTGTTTGCGAACGTTGACGTCGGCGTTATCCTTAAGTACGTTGACACGGTAGAGATAATCGAGATCGCAGGCGGCTTTGAGAGCTTTATCGGTATGTACGAAACGAGTGATCTTCAGGAGCTTGTTAACGTTATTGGAATGGAAAAGCTCAAAGCGTTTATCAAGGATAACGATCTGCTTGAAGGCATTGACAAGAAGGCGCTCGTAAATGAAATCCTTGATTATATGAAGTCAAACGGAACACTGAAGCTCGCGCTGAAGGAGATATTCAACGTAGCGTACAGATTCCTTATGACTAAGGTTCAGAGCATTGAGCTTAACGGAACGAGTGTGTTCTCGGGCGCGCGCTTTGACCTTAACAATATTCTCGTAAGCGTTCTTCAGGCTATTCCCGAAAACTTAGAGGATGTACTTGACAACGGCTTGTCCTTCGCCGCAAAGGTAATTATGAAGGATACCGCAAAGGAGTACGAATACGGCGTTGAGGTCGTATTTGCGGGTGAGAAGGACGATCTCAGAGGACTTCTTGCGGGAATCAACGACAGCTTCAGCTTCGGTCTTGAGGTTGGAGAGGACGGCGAGCTTGATATAGACCTTGACGTGGTTCTTCCTTCTGCCGTATCGTCGATATACGATACGCTGCTCACGACCGAAAAATTGCCCGAGGCTGTACGAAACGACCTCTTGAAGCTCCCCGCATGCGAGCTTGGAGAGGCGAGCGAGCTGTTTGGCAGAATTGCAAAGAACGGCGAGCTTTACGGCGTGCTTACCGAAAAGCTTGACGAGATAAAGGCAAAGGCGTACGCAAAGATAGACGCGCTCCCCTCAAACGAGGCGGTAGAGAAGGCAAGAGCAAAGGTAGATGAGCTCCTTGCGAAAATTTCCGACAAGACGCAGTATGACGCGCTCGTTGATAAGGCGGCTTCGTATCTTGATAAGATAGCAAGCGGCAGAGAAACGGCTTCCTTGCTTGACTCGCTTTACAAGGGCAACGGACTGTTCTCGGGCGCGGTAAGCGTTGAGGAAATAGACGTTATAGCGATAATAGAAAAGGTTATAGATATCCCCAATAAGGTAGAGGCGCTCTTTAAGAACACCGTATTTACGGGTAAGGTCAGCGCGGACGTAACGCTCACGGGTATATACCGCGTGGACTTCACGGCACGTGACGGAGGCTCGTTTACCACTATGCTTTCCGAAGATACGTCACTTGACGTTCTCAGAGCCGTTACGGGCTACGATGGAGCATTCGTCACTCGCGACGCTCTGACGGGCGAGGAGACGGTGATAGAAAAGATGCCTGCGGGCGACGTTGAAATATTCGAGAAAACGCCCGATAAGATGTACGTCACCTTCGAGGACGAAGCGGGTAACATTCTGGAAGCAAACGTTGAATTTCCGTACAATTCTCCCTTTGAGACTATATTTGAGTATGCTCAGGAAAATCTCGGACGCGACGGATATACGGTAAACGTCAAGGATACCTACGTTCCCGATCTGGAAAATCAGACCGTTACGGTCGTATACACGGCAGATATTTATCTTATCACCTGGTATGAGGATGAAACGCTTCAGACTCCCGTTGGAGAGCCCCTCGAGTGGAGCTTTGACAATATCCCCGATCTCGAAACGCTCACGCCCCCCGCGTTCCCCGCAAGAAAGGGTTACGTTGCGGTCGGCTGGTCTCCTACTCTTACGGCGGACAGCTTTAAGACGGCGGGAGATATTGACGTATACGTAGTCTGGGAAAAGGCAGAGTACACCGCAACCTTCGTAGGAGAGGGTAAGACGCAGACGGTCAAGTTCACCATTGATGATATCCTTCGCGGATATATCACCGAGCCTGACGTTCCGTACAAGTACGGACACGAGGGCAAGTGGGCGGCGTACACGCTTGATTACTGCGATATGACCGTAAATGCAGAGTACACGCTCAAGGAATACACCGCAACCTTTATGGCTGACGGAGAAGTGGTAGGAACTACCACGTTTACCGTTGAGGACGAAAAGCTTACCGAGCCGCCCGTGCCCGAGAAGGAAGGCTTCTTCGGACGCTGGGAGGATTATGAGATAACCGATTCGGATATTACCGTAAACGCGATATATACGGCGGAGGTGCCGATCGATGACGGCGGAGTTGACAGCGACGATGACGAGATAAATCCCCTCTTTAAGTGGCTTGGACTTCTCCTTATAATACTCATAGTTGCAGGCGGTATCTTCGGACACTACAAGCTCGCGCCCAAGCCTGAGCCCGACCCTGAACCCGAGGTAGCCCCCGAACCCGAGCCTGAGCCCGAACCTGAACCTGAGGTCGAGGAGGTCGTTGTGGTAGACGAGGTGTCGGCTGACGAGGTTGACGGACTTATGACAGACAGTACGGCGATGAGCCTTATAACCTTCAAGGCAACAGGCGCAGGAGCAGGTCCGAGAGCAATAGTCAACCTTGACTCGATAAACAACAGCTTCGCCGCGGGCGAGACGGTAGACCTTGCCGCACTTAAGGCAACGGGACTTGTATCCGCCAAGGCGAAGAGAGTAAAGATACTCGCAGACGGAAAGCTTGATAAGGCTCTTAACGTAGAAGCGGATTCCTTCTCCGTTCAGGCGGTGAAGATGATAACGCTTACGGGCGGAACCGTAACGCAGACCGTAGCTGAATAAAAGCAAACTCCCCATCTGCTTTTGGCAGGTGGGGAGAAAAATGAATATCTACCCGTGGCACAGCTGGATAGCGCGCAAGACTCCGACTCTTGAGGTCGCAGGTTCGAATCCTGTCGGGCAGGCCAAAATAAAAGAGAGGTGTCCGCAAGGATGCCTCTCTTTTATTTTAACTTGTACTTAATGATTTGAACCTCTCAT
>JAZOON010000160.1:0-11025 GCA_045655045.1 Eubacteriales bacterium
GGGCGCAGGCGTCCTTAAGTTTGGTGATTTCACAGCTAAGAGCGGTAGAAAGATCCCCTATTTTATCAACGCGGGAATGATCAAGACGGGCGATGACATCGCAAAGCTCGGCGAGTTTTATGCAAAGGCTTATTTTGATAAGCTTGGAAACAAGAAGTCGGTTTTGTACGGACCTGCATATAAGGGAATTTCCTTGGCAGTTTCCGCAGCCGTTGCTTTATCAAAGAATGAGCTGAACGTTCCGTTCTTCTTCAACCGTAAAGAGGTCAAGGACCACGGCGAGGGCGGTGTATTCGTAGGATACGTTCCCACGGTCGGCGAGGACGTCGTTATTATCGAGGACGTTATCACCGCAGGTACGGCTATTCGTGAGAGCATGGAGATCCTTTCTCATTTGGAGGGAGTCAAGGTTGCAGCGACCTTCATTATGGTTGACCGCAAGGAAAAGGGTCAGACCGAAAAGGGTGCAATGCAGGAGATAGAGGAGCAGTTCGGCTTCCCAGTATATTCTATCGTGGACGTTTACGATATTATCGAATACCTTGAAGAGGATGAAAAGAACGCGGAGAATGTTGAGCGTATCAAGAAATATCTGGAAGTAAACGGCGCAAAGGCTTAATCGCGAGGGGGAACGGAAAATGAAGCATCTTATTGATATTCAGGATCTTTCTACGACGGAGATCGAGGAGCTTGTTTGCGTTGCCAAGGATATTATTGCAAATCCTAAAAAATACGCCGAGGCTTGTCACGGAAAGAAGTTAGCGACGCTTTTCTTCGAGCCGTCAACAAGAACCCGTCTTTCGTTTGAGGCGGCGATGTGTGAGCTTGGCGGGAACGTTATTTCCGTCTCAAGCGCGGGCTCGTCGTCTGCGGCGAAGGGAGAGAGCGTGGCAGATACGGCAAAGACGGTTTCGTGCTATGCCGACATAATTGCTATGAGACACCCCAAGGAGGGCGCGCCGCTTGTAGCCGCTATGAATGCGACCATTCCCGTTATCAACGCGGGAGACGGCGGACACAATCACCCCACGCAAACGCTTGCCGACCTTCTGACTATCCACTGCGAAAAGGGAAGATTTGATAATCTTACCATTGGCTTTTGCGGCGATTTGAAGTTTGGAAGAACAGTTCACTCGCTTATTTCCGCAATGGCAAGATACGAGAACGTGAAATTCGTGCTTGTTTCTCCCGTTGAGCTTAAGGTTCCAAGCTACGTCAAAAAGGATATATTACAGCAGAAGAACATTGAATACGTGCAGACCACGGATCTTGGCTCGGTAATGCCCGAGCTTGACGTCCTTTATATGACGAGAGTACAGAAGGAAAGATTTTTCAACGAGGAGGATTATCTCCGCTTGAAGGACAGCTATATTCTCACTCCCGAAAAGCTAAGGAACGCAAAGAGCGATCTTTCTATACTTCACCCGTTGCCCAGAGTCAACGAGATAGCCGTTGCTATCGACGACGATCCCAGAGCTTGCTATTTCAAGCAGGTCTACTACGGTAAGATAATGAGAATGAGCCTTATTCTTAAGTCCTTGGAGGTAGAGGTATGAATATAGATTCGATAAAGAACGGAATAGTTATCGACCACATAACGGCAGGTCGCGGAATGGAGCTATACAGCCTTTTGGGGCTTGATAAGCTTGATTGCTCCATAGCACTTATAAAAAACGTTCACAGCAACAAAATGGGTAAGAAGGATATTATCAAGATAGACGCCGATATTTGTCTTGATATGAAGATACTCGGATACGTTGATCCGGGTGTCACCGTAGATATTATCAAGGACGGAAAGCTCGTTGACAAGAAGAGAATATCTCTTCCTCACGAGATAAAAAACGTTATTTTGTGTAAAAATCCTCGCTGCATAACGAGTACGGAGCAGGAGCTTCCTCATATATTCAGATTGACTGACGAGGCTCACAGAGTGTACCGTTGTATGTACTGCGAGACGAAGGCTGAATGAAAGGAGGAAAATGAAATGAAGTTTATTGCAAATCTCATCTGGATAGTATTCGGTGGACTTATCTCCGCTATAATCTGGCTTCTCGGCGGACTCGTATGCTGCATCACTATCGTTGGAATACCGCTCGGTATACAGCTTTTCAAGTTTGCGAAGCTTTCATTCGCACCGTTCGGTAAAAAGGTAAAGCTTCACTACACCAAGCATATCATCATCAATACGATATGGCTGCTCATAGCAGGTTGGGGAATGATGCTTGTTTACCTTTTCGCAGCGTTGCTTTGCTGCGTTACTATCGTTGGTATCCCCGCAGGACTTCAGGCGCTCAAGTTCAGCAAGCTTGCTCTTGCTCCCTTTGGCGCAGAGGTTACAAAGCACTAAGTTAAGAACATAATGTAAAATTATACCGCAGAATTGACATTTGTGTCATTTTGCGGTATAATTATTTGTAAGAAAGCAAGGAGGGGATTTTATGTATCCAAAAGATATTTTACCCGGGATAGACCTTTATCTGATAATGCTTTGCGTTGCATCCGTCAGCGCGATATTTACTTATAGAATTCTTGCGGACAAAAGAGGTCTTGGAGCAAGACTTCAGAATCTCTGCCTGTTCGGCGCGGTTGCCGCGATACTCGTCGGATATTATTCCGCGGTGCTTTTTCAGGCGATATACAATATCCCGAAATACGGATTTCAAATAACAAGCTCAACGGGCGCTACTTTTTACGGCGGTCTTATCGGAGGAGCAGCGTTCTTTCTTGCGATATATTTTATTTCGGGGAATTTTCTCTTTTCCGAGAGCGGGGAGCACAAAAGAGATTTCTGGACGGTAGCTAATATCGGCGCGCCCTGTATAGCCATAGCTCACGGCTTCGGTCGCATAGGATGTCTTATGGCGGGATGCTGTCACGGCAAGGAGACCGACGTTTGGTACGGTATATATATGAGTGCTGTCGGAAAAAGGGTAGTCCCGATACAGCTTTTTGAGGCTATTATTCTTTTTGCGTTGTTTGCATTCTTTGCTTACAGAGCTTTAAAGGGAAAGAATTATAATTTGTCACTTTATATGGCAGCTTACGGTGTATGGAGATTTGTTATCGAATACGCCAGAGACGATTACAGAGGATATACGTTTATCCCGTCCTTGACCCCGTCGCAGTTGACTGCGATAATTATGATAGCGGGTGCTGTCGGAGTATTCTTGCTTGAGAGATTTTTCGTAAGAAAAAACGGAGAGAGCTGATGAGCGAAAAAAACAGAAGAAGGGTAGTCATAGCCGTATCGATCATATTGCTTTTGATACTTACGGCGCTTGAAATATTCAGAAAGCAGATATTCGAGGAAATAAAATACGGAAACAACGTCTATATGATAGCCACGAGGTTTGTCGGAGGTATTGCATGCTTGCTTTTCGTATCGGAGTATTCATCAAAGGGAATATTGAGATTTAAATCTTCGTTGAAAAAATTCCTTGTCTTTTTGCCTTGCATGGCAGTAGCCGTAAACAATTTTCCGTTTATTACCTTTTTTAGCGGAAGAGCGTATATAGATGCTCCGATCGTAGAGGTTGCCGTTTACGCAATGGTTTGCCTTGGAGTCGGATTCTTTGAGGAAATGGCGTTCAGGGGATGTATTTTTACCGCATTGATGAACAGATGCAAAAAGAGGACCGTGGACGTGTTCTGGGCTATCGTGCTGTCGTCCGCCATATTTGGCGCGATACATCTCGTGAATATCTTTGCGGGAGCAGGTGTTGGCGCGGTAATATTGCAGGTCGGATATTCCTTCCTGATTGGCGGAATGTGCTCGGTGATACTTATAAAGACGGCAAACATATGGTATTGCGTTTTTCTTCACGCCGTATACAATTTTGCGGGAGGAGTCGTTCCCGAATGCGGCGGAGGAATAATATGGGATACGCCGACGGTCGTTCTCACGGCGGTGCTGGCAGTTATCGTTGCCGTATACGTCATTTATACGCTTGTAAAAATTACCCCCGACGATATAGACCGACTTTTGAATGACAATGGCTCAAAGGAGCAAAATAACGTTAGCGATGCTGACAAGGGAGAATGAGATGCTTACTTATGAGGATATAAAAGGAAACGAGGCAATTTCTGAATATATAAGAAGGGCGGACGAGTCGCTCGTCGCGCAAGGCTTTACCGAGCATAGCTTTGCCCACGTGGGTAAGGTTGCCGCAGACGTTGAATATATCCTGACCTCTCTTGATTTTTCGGAGCACGACGTAGAGCTTGCTAAAATCGCCGCGTATATGCACGATATAGGAAATCTTATCAACAGAACCGACCATTCGCAAAGCGGCGCGATAATGTCCTTCCGTATACTTGATAAAATGGGAATGCCCGCTGAGGATATCGCAACGGTGATAACGGCTATAGGAAACCACGACGAGGGAACGGGAGTACCCGTAAACGCAATTTCCGCGGCGCTTATTCTCGCCGATAAATCTGACGTTCGCCGAACGCGTGTCAGAAACGCTGACGTATCAACCTTTGATATACACGACAGGGTAAATTACTCCGTAGAGAAATCAAAGCTCACCGTGGATAAGGAAAACGGGGCGATAGGACTTGAATTGAAGATAGATACGAGATATAGCTCCGTAATGGAATATTTTGAGATATTTCTCGGACGTATGGTGCTTTGCAGAAAAGCCGCGCAAACGCTTGGACTTTCTTTTTGGCTGACGATAAACGGACAAAGAATACTTTAAACATTTGGGGAAGGGCAGCTTTTTGCTTGCCATTCCCCAAATGCTGTGATTGTAATATTTTCAACAAATTTATTTTGTCGCTTTTTTGCAATTTGTTTAAATAAACGGCAAGAAATTTTTGCAAAACCATTGACTTTTCTGTTTTATTGTGTTATCATATTAAAGTATTAAAGCAAAGGAGGATTTTCCTGATGAATCTTGATGAAAACAAGGGCTATAAATTGCTCGTTAAAGCGATAATTTCAATAGATAACGAGGAGGATTGCGAGGCGCTGCTTGAGGATCTTATTACGCGCAAGGAGCTTCTCGACATCGCGCAGAGAATGCTTGTTGCCAAGATGCTTTCCGAGCAGGTGGTATATAATAAAATCGTAGAGGAAACGGGCGCCAGCACGGCGACTATAAGCAGAGTAAACAGATCTTATCTGTACGGAGCGGGCGGATACGCAAAGGTGCTTGATAAGATCAAGGAGGATTGAAATGGGCTTTTCGGCTAATGTTTTGAGAAATGATGAAAAGGCAATATACAGTCTTCGCGAGCTGTACAGAAAATTCGGATACTCGCAGTTCAAGGTAGGACGCTTTGAGGAATACGACCTGTACGCGCATAACAAGAGCTTTCTTGTCAGCGAGAACATATTGACGTTTACCGATACTAACGGTAAGCTTATGGCACTTAAGCCCGACGTTACACTTTCTATAATAAAGAATATTTCGTCGGACGATAAGAGAACGCACAAGCTGTATTATAACGAGAACGTTTACAGAACGTCCGCCGAAAGTCACGGCTTTAAGGAGATAATGCAGACGGGACTTGAGTGTGTGGGAAATATTGACGCGTTTGCCGAGAACGAGGTCATAATGCTTGCGCTTAAGAGCCTTGAAAGTATAAGTGAGGACTATATTCTCGATATCTCTCATATGGGACTTATCGAGGGCGCACTCGAGGAATTGGAGATATCCGAGTCAGATAAGAGCGCGCTTGGCGGATTTGTGAAGAGTAAGAACACCGTGGCTATTTGTAAGCTCAGGGACGAGGGTAAAATAACGGCGCAGATATGTGAGCTTCTGACAGAGCTTACAAGGTCGTATTTGACACTTGAAAAGGCACTGCCGCTTATTAAGGAGTGCGTGCTGAACGACACTATGCAGAGTGCGTACGACGAGCTTTGCGGTATCGCAAATACAATGAAGATATACGGACTCGACAGAAGACTGAATTTTGACTTTTCCGTGGTGAACGACCGCAATTATTACGACGGCGTGATTTTCAAGGGATTTATAAACGGAATTCCCGACAGTGTTCTCTCGGGCGGAAGATACGACAGACTTCTTAACAAAATGGGCAAGAGGAGCGCGGCTATAGGCTTTGCGGTATATCTTGACAGACTTGAACGCTTTGGTGTCGAGGAATCGGATTACGATACGGACGTTTTGCTCGTATATGACGCTGACGTTGATTGCAAGAGTATTATAGATACCGTGAAGCTGTTAAATGAAAGCGGAAAGACGGTAATGACGGCGGCGGCTGAGGATAAGACCGTGAGGTACAGACAGCTTTTGAAGATAGGCAAGGGAGGAATAGAGATCCTTGAAAAAAATGATTAACGTAGCGCTTCCCAAGGGTAGACTTGGCGAGAAGGCGTACGGAATACTTGAAGCGGCAGGCTTTGAGTGTCCGTCTATAAAAGAACAGAACAGAAAGCTTATATTTGAAAACGAGGAAAAGGGAGTAAGATATTTCTGGGTAAAGCCGTCTGACGTAGTTATTTACGTTGAGAGAGGCGCGGCTGATATCGGTATTGCGGGAAAGGATATAATTCTTGAATACTCTCCCGATATTTACGAGCTTGCGGACCTCGGCATAGGTAAGTGCCGTATGGCGGTCGCGGCAAAAAAGGACTTTTGTGACAGACGCGACAGAACTCTTCGCGTCGCAACGAAATTTCCCAATATTGCCAAGAGCTATTACAGCAAGCAGAGCAGGGATATAGATATAATAAAGCTCAACGGCTCAATAGAGCTCGCTCCCATTCTCGGACTGTCCGACGTTATCGTGGATATCGTGGAGACGGGAAAGACGCTTTATGAAAACAACCTTGAGCCGAAGCATGATATCGTGGATATAAGCGCGATACTTATTGCCAATAAGGTAAGCTATAAGTTTAAAAATGAAGAGATACGGGCTATTTGCGAGGGCGTTCAGAAAAATCTCGGATAAGCCCTTTGGAGGACTAAATGATTAAGACGTATATATACGGAGAGATAACGAAGGATGAAATATTTGCAAGAACGGAATCGACCGTGAACGTTGAGGCTGTAGTTGCGGATATAATCGAAAACGTAAAAAAGGATAAGGACGCGGCGCTGATACGTTATTCCGAAAAGTTTGACGGAGTGAAGCTTGATGCCATCGAGGTTTCAAAGGAAGAGATAGACGAGGCGGTCGCTTCGGTTGATGAAAAGTTTATCGGGATATTAAAAAAAGCATCGGAAAGCATATATAATTTCCATTCAAGACAGGTTCGTAACAGCTTCCTTATCAACGACAAGGACGGTGTTATAATAGGGCAAAAGGTAATACCGATAGAGAAGGTCGGTCTGTACGTTCCGGGCGGAACGGCGGCTTATCCCTCGTCGGTGCTTATGAACTGTATACCCGCAAAGATCGCGGGATGTCCTCAGATAGTAATGGTCACGCCGCCTTCCAAAAACGGCAAGGTAAATCCGCATATTCTCGCTGCGGCGAAAGTTGCGGGTGTTGACAGAGTGTTCAAGGTCGGCGGAGCGCAGGCTGTAGCGGCGTTGGCTTACGGCACAGAGACTATTCCTCAGGTGGATAAGATAGTAGGTCCGGGTAACGCATTCGTTGCCGAGGCTAAGAAGCAGGTATTCGGCAAGGTTTCCATTGATATGATAGCTGGACCGAGCGAGATACTCGTTATCGCTGACGGAACGTGCAATCCAAAGTACGTAGCGGCAGACCTGCTTTCTCAGGCAGAGCACGATAAAATGGCAAGCGCGGTGCTGGTGACGGACTCTGCGGAGCTTGCTGCGGCAGTTGCCGAGGAGATCGAGCGACAGATACCTATGCTTTCAAGAGAAGAGATAGCAAGAACGTCTATCGATAATAACGGAAAAATAATTATTACCGCAAGCATAGACGAGGCGGTAGAGGTCGCTAACAGCATAGCTCCCGAGCATCTTGAAATATGTGTTGACGAGCCGTTTATGTATCTTGATAAGATAAAGAACGCGGGCTCTGTGTTTATGGGTAAATACTGTCCCGAGGCGCTTGCCGACTATATGGCAGGACCTAATCACACGCTTCCCACAAGCGGTACGGCAAGATTTTCAAGTCCGCTTTCCGTTGACGATTTCGTCAAAAAGACACAGTTCAGCTATTTTACCCGCGACGCACTCGGAAAGGTATGCCGCGACGTTGAGTATTTTGCCAACAAAGAAGGACTTGGAGCGCACGCAAAGAGCGCAGTAATAAGATTTGACGAGGAATAATATGAGCCGATATATGAACGGTAAGTTCTCATCCCTTGAGGCGTACACGCCGGGGGAGCAGCCTACCGATATGAAATATATAAAACTTAATACCAATGAGTCTCCTTATCCCCCGTCGCAGGGAGTTATCGACGCTATAAGCGTTGACGAGATAAGTAAGCTTAATCTTTATCCCGATCCCGAGTGCAAGCAGTTGAAGAAAAGTATAGCGGAGCTTTACGGCGTTGAGACGGAAAATGTGTTCGTGTCAAACGGCTCGGACGATATTCTGAATTTCTTCTTTATGGCTTTTTGCGATGAAAAAGAGCATCCTGTGAGGTTTCCGTCCATTTCTTATGGATTTTACGAGGTCTACGCCCGTTTGTACGGAGTTGATTACCAAAAAATTGACCTGACTGACGATTTTTGCATAAACGTTTCTGATTATATGGGAAACGGTGCAAACGTGGTTATCGCCAACCCCAACGCGCCAACGGGTATTGCGCTGGAGCTTGGAGACGTTGAGCGAATAGTTAAGGCAAACCCCGACAGAATAGTGCTTATCGACGAGGCATACGTTGATTTCGGAGCGCAGAGCGCGGTTGCATTAACAAGAAAATACGACAATCTGCTGGTCGTGTGTACGTATTCCAAATCACGCTCAATGGCGGGCGCAAGGCTTGGCTTTGCAATAGGCAACGCGGAGCTTATCGGCGACCTTGAAAAGATCAAGTATTCCACAAATCCATATAACATCAACAGATTGACGATGCTTGCGGGCATCGCGGCGATAAAGGACAACGATTATTATGTAAATAATTGCCGTAAGGTAATGGAAACGAGGGAGTATACACAGGAGAAGCTTATGGAAATGGGCTTTATACTCACTCCTTCAAAGTCAAACTTTATTTTTGCCAAGCATCCCAAAATAAGTGGGGAAGAGCTTTATCTTACGCTTAAATCAAGGGGAATACTCGTTCGACATTTTACAGCGAAAAGAATATGCGAATATAATCGAATAACCGTTGGAACAAGAGAGCAGATGCAGACGCTTCTTGATACGGTGGAAGATATCCTTCGGGAAAAGGAGAACGCAAAATGAGAAATTATGAAATAAAAAGACAAACGGCAGAGACTGATATATCTCTCTCGCTCGAGCTTGACGGAAAGGGCGTATCAAGTATAAACACAGGCTGTGGCTTTATGGACCATATGCTTACACTGTTTGCTTCACACGGCTGCTTTGACCTCAGCGTAAGCTGTGACGGAGACGTTGAGGTGGATTACCACCACAGCGTTGAGGATATAGGAATTTGTCTTGGAAAGGCTTTCGCCGCGGCTCTCGGAGATTGCAGAGGAATAACCCGTTACGGTAGTATGATACTGCCTATGGACGAGGCACTTATTATGACGGCGGTCGATATTTCGGGGCGTGACTGCCTTGCTTACGGTCTTAAGATACCCACCGAAAAGGTAGGAGATTTCGATACGGAGCTTGTTGAGGAATTTATGATAGCGTTTGTGCGCAACGCGGGAATAACCTTGCATATAAATCAGCTTGCGGGAACTAATTCACACCACATAATAGAGGGGGCGTTCAAGTCGCTTGCAAGAGCGTTGAGAATAGCCGTAAGCATTGATGAAAGAAAAGCGGGGGAGATACCCTCAACAAAAGGAAAGCTTGTATGATAGCGATAATTGATTACGGAATAGGCAATTTATTTTCACTCAAATCTTCTTTTTACAGAATAGGCGAAAACGCCGTAGTTACGTCTGACAAGGCTATTATCGAGGCGGCGGACAGAATAATTCTGCCGGGTGTCGGCGCATTCGAGGACGCGGCGAGAAAGCTTCGCGAAAGCGGACTTGATAAGGTCGTCAAAGAAGAGGTAAGCAACGGCAAGCCTCTTATGGGCATCTGTCTTGGAATGCAGATGCTGTTTGAAAAAAGCTTTGAGTACGGCGAGCACGAGGGACTCGGACTTATCAAGGGTGAGGTCGTTCCTATGCTTGGAAAAGTACCCGCACAGCTTAAAATTCCGCATATGGGATGGAATAGGCTTGATTTTAAGGGGAATAAGGACGAGCTTTTCAAGTACGTTAACGAGGGCGATTTCGTGTACTTCGTACACTCGTTTTACGGTGCTGATTGCGACGATGCGGTTATTGCCACCGCAGAATACGGCATTGATATAACCGCCGCGGTAAGACGGGATAACGTGTGGGGATGTCAGTTCCACCCTGAGAAAAGCGGCAAGGTAGGACTTGCTATACTTAAGGCGTTTTGCGAGATTTGAGGAGGCACTATGTATATAATTCCGGCTATTGATCTTATCGGCGGAAACGCGGTAAGACTTGTAAAGGGCGAATACGATAAGGTTACCGTTTACAGTGACAGCCCCGCAGAGGTCGCCAAAGGCTTTGAGAAGCAGGGCGCTGAGCTTTTGCACGTCGTTGATCTTGACGGCGCGAAGGACGGAACAACGGCTAACTTTGAAACTGTTTCGAAAATCGTTAAAGAGACGGGCTTGTCAGTGGAAATAGGCGGCGGTATTCGCGATATTGAAAGGGTTAAAAAATATTTCGACGTCGGCGTTGACAGAGTAATCATCGGCACGGCGGCGGTCACAGATCCCGAATTTCTTAGAGAGGCTGTAGAGCTTTACGGCGAAAAAATCGTCGTTGGCGTTGACGTTAAGGACGGATACGTGGCGATAAAGGGTTGGCTTGAGGTCAGCAAGCTTTCTTGTTTTGATTTTTGCAAACAGCTTTCCGAAATGGGAGTCAGTACAATAATTTGCACGGATATTTCCAAGGACGGAATGAT
>JAZOON010000161.1:0-6795 GCA_045655045.1 Eubacteriales bacterium
CCCCCCCCCCGCGTCATTAAAAAGGGGAACTTTCTTTCGTGAAAGTTCCCCTCAAGAATTATCAATCTCTTGACAGCTCGTACTTTGTCAAAAGGAAGGAGCAGACGAAGCCTATCGCCAGCAGAACAGCGGAGATCACCACGGTGATCACGGGTACTCCGTCGCTTGCCCACTGCGTGTAGAGTGCGTAAACGTCGGTATTGAGGAACATTGACGCGATAGAGCCGAACGCAAGTCCTATTACCGTAAAGAACGCCGCCGTTTTGTTTTTCTCTATAATTGCAGAGAAAACGCGCGAAACGCAAACTATTCCAACCAAAAATCCAACGCCCAAAGCCGCGTAAAGAACCAGCACCTGCGGATTTTCAAAGATGTATTCCCTGTGTAAGCTGTTGAGTATAGGCTTGAACTGTCCAAACGCCATAAGTATCGCCGTTGCGCTGAGCCCCGGGACTATCTGCGTTACGGATACAACAAAGCCAAGCGGCAGATACGCGAATATGCGCCATACGGGGAAGTCTGTGAAGCTTGCGGACGACGCGCTTTCCGTTCCCGAAAGAGCTATGGAAACTATGCTTATCGCGATAGGAATGATAAGTCCGACTATGAACAGTACTCCGCGCGGAGCTGTTACCTTCTCGCCCTTTATTTCCTTTGTCAGTGCGGGAACTGCGCCTATCATAAGTCCGACGAACAGGCATATTACCTGGAAAAGGTATATCTCGAACACCTTTTGTATGACGAGAAATCCCGCCACAAAGCCAACTATTACGCCAATTCCAATCGGAAATAAAAACTTAAAGCAACGCTTGAAATCTCCAAGTATATGCCCGAACGCGTAAAGCATTCCCGTGTAAAGTCCGAAAATTATAGCTATGGTAGAGCCGCTGACTCCCGGTACTATGACCGCAAGTCCTATAAATACGCCAAGCACGAGTGCCATTATCCAGCTCTTTGTCGTGTGCTTTTTTGCGGGACAGTCGTCAAGCTCTGCCGCAACCGTGTTTTTTTCTTTCTTTTCGCTCATTTGTTTTTCCTCTTTCATTTTAATTCCTTGCCAACCATTCGATAAGCTCGTCTACCAATCTTTCGCCGTCCGCGTGACCGATGTCATACACCCTCTGTATTTCGCATGGATCGGATTCAAGCCTGCGTATCTTAAGCTCTTCCGCGGGGGCTATTACAAACACCTTGTCCTCCGCCATAAGCTGCGCTATCCTTGCCTTTGTGGCGTTATAGCGGTCGTGGTGAGACAGCAGAGCCCTTACGAAGCTCGGATATTTGCGATAGCGAAGCTTCGCCATAAGTCCGTGCTCTTTTTCTCTTACGTGAGAATGGGGACGCGTCAGCACAAGCACGTTCTTCTCAAATCCCATTTTCATAAACGCGTCGATGGGAACGCTGTCGGTGCAGCCTCCGTCAAGGTATTTCTTGCCGTCTATCTCAACTATTTTCGAAACGTACGGAAGCGTTGCGGACGCTCTCACAAAATCGATCTGCGCCTTTGCGTCAGTTACGCGAAGATACTCCGCTTCCCCTGTGTCAAGATTTGAAACCGTAGTGTAAAATTCGGCAGGATTTTTCATAAAGGCATCGTTGTCGAACGGGTCAAGCACGTCGGGAAGCTCTCTGTAGCAAAAGTCTGCGCCGACGATATTTCCCGTCTTTATAAGGCTTTTTATTCCCATAAAGCGAGGGTCTGAGCTGTATTTTTTGTAATACCGCAGCCCTCTTCCCTTCTGCCCCGAAACGTAGGAAACGCCGTGTATAGCTCCTGCCGACACACCGATAATACCGTCGAAGGTCACGCCGCGCTCCATAAATACGTCAAGCACACCCGCCGTGTATATACCGCGCGCTCCGCCGCCTTCAAGAACAAGCCCTTTTTTTGACATATAAATTACTCCAAATTACTCTATCGTCTGGAAAATATCTCCGTTTTTCTCGGAAAACTCAACCTTGCCGATAACCGTACGGCGGTCGCCGCTCGGATTTTCGGGATTGGTCTGAATGTGGAACGCCGTGTAAAGCTCGCCGTCCTTGCCCGTAAAGAAAGCGTTATGTCCCGCGCCGAAAAGCTCCTTGCGGCAAGACAGAACGGGATTGTTTACGGATTTATGCCAAGGTCCCATGGGATTATCGGCAACGGCTACGCAGATAGCGTAATCATTCGTAGCGTAATAGTTTGCCGAATAGTTCATAATATACTTGTCGCCAAGCTTTATAACGCACGGACCTTCATTCCACAAATAACCCTTGTTGGAAAGAGACTTCAGCTCAAAAGGCTCTGTGGGCGTGGTCACGAGAACGTGCTCGCCAACGGGCTTGGTAAGGTCGTCGTTAAGTCTTACGCAGTAAAGCTGGCTGGTTTTTACGCCGTTTACGATGTTTTCGCAGCAATCGCGAGAATAGTAGAAGAAATTACCCTCGTCGCAGCGAAGCACCGAGCCGTCAATGGTAGCGTAGCCAAGGTCGAACATAGGCGCGTCGTTTACGTCCTTGAAGGGACCCGTGGGGCTGTCCGATACGGCAACACCGAGGCGCAGCGAATCAAGCTCGCGGCTCTTTGCCGTGTAGTGCATAACGAATTTTCCGTTGTGATAAACGACCTCGGGCGCCCAGAAATGGGATTTACCCCAAGATTTTATCGCGTCAAAGCAGAATATAGGTCCTTCCCAATTGACCATATCCTCGCTTACCCAAACGTCAAAGCCCTGACTGAAATGATCCGTGTTGGTAACGTAGCAGTAATACTTCCCCTCAAAAAGGACAATCTGCGGATCTCCTATTCTTGTGATGTCGGTGATTATCATAGCGTTTCTCCTTTTATGTAAAATTAATTTCGTTTTAGTCTTTATTGGTTTTCCTTGGCGGTGGTGATAGATTTGACAAGCATGCGGCGAATAACACCACATTCTTGTAAGAGCTCTTTTGCAATTTGTTCGTTTATTGCATTTGAGCCGACAAGCATTTCAAGCCAATATTCCGTTTCACCACATTCTTTAAGAGCAATATGAAATTTATTTATAAAATCTGCTTTACTTGCGGCATAGTTGGCTTCGTAAATGTTCGCTCCAATAGAGGTCGAACTTCTTATGATCTGATTTACAAGCACACCTCTCCCCTTGTGAGTATCTACCTCGTCGCAGACAGCGATTATATGTAAAGCAAGCGCTTTTGCTCTTGTGCGAAGCTCTGAATCTTTCATAGATTTTTCTCCTTTGGGAATATTGGTGAAGTTACTCGCTTGCGCTTGTAGTGAAGTTGTTCGCTTCGCGCACAGTGAAGTTTTGCTCGTATAACTCGCAAAGTGAAATTAAGTTCGCCCCAAAGTTACTTCTCACTTGTGCCGCAAGCGGCACAAACTTCACTTCGGCGGTAGCCGAAACTTCACTGCGTAGCAACTTCACTCGCCGCAGGCGAACTTAGTTGTCGAAAGTGCGTGTGATACACACCACACTTTCAACGTGCCCCGTCCTCGGGAACATATCCACGGGCTGCACCTCGCCTATCTCATACCCAAGCTCCCTGAACCAAACGCAATCCCGCGCAAGCGTCGTCGGGTCGCAGGAAACGTAAACTATTCTCGGAACTCCAAGCTCTGCAAGGCACCGTGCCAGCTCGCGCGTGCTTCCCTTTCGCGGCGGGTCTATCACCACGACGTCGGGACGAACACCGCCCGTGCATTCAAGCACAGCGTCCGCATTCCCCGCGTCCGCGCAGAAAAATTCCGCGTTTTCTATTCCGTTTACTTCGGCGTTGTGCCGCGCGCATTCCACCGCGCCCTCAACTATTTCTATACCCACGAGTCGCCGTACTTTTTTAGCCATGGAAAGCCCTATCGTTCCCGTGCCGCAGTAAAGATCAACCAATATCTCGTCGCCGCAAAGCTCTGCCCGCTCTGCCGCGAGCGAGTAAAGCAGCTCCGCGCCGTCTCTGTTGACCTGATAAAACGACTCGGGCGATATCGAAAGCTCAAGACCGCAAAGTCTGTCAGTAACGTAGCCGCGACCGCGCAATATTCTGTACTGCCGTCCAAGCACTACGTTCGTATTTTCCGTATTTATGTTAACTATTATTCCCGTAATATTCGGAAATTCTCTTGCTATCTCGTCGCATATTTTCTCTTCGCACGGCAGCGTCTTGCCGTTGATAACAAGACAAAGCATTATTTCTCCCGTCGCTTGCGCGGAGCGCAGATATACGTGCCTGAGCAGTCCTTTGCCCGTTTCCTCATCGTAAGCCTCGATACCGTATCGGTCGCAAAGCTCGCACACCTTTTTCGTTATCGGCGCAAAGTCTCCGTCCTGTATCGCGCAGCTCTCAACGGCAACTATATTGTGCGTTTTTGACGCGTAAAAGCCCGACCTCGTGCTGTTTTTCGTTCTGCACACGGGGTACTGCCCTTTATTTCTGTATCCTTTTATTCTGTCCGTTCCGACGACGGGTAGGACCTTCACGTCCGAAAGCCCCGCCTTATCAAAGGCTGAGCGCACGAAATTGTATTTTATCTCCTTTTCGTGCGAGTAGTCAACGTGCCGATAAACGCAACCGCCGCAGGATAATGCCGCGCCGCAAAATTCTTCCTTTGCTCTGTGCGTGGAAGGCTCTATTACGCTTACAAGCCTTGCAACGGCGTAGCTTTTATTATCCTTTATTATCTGCGCCCGTATCTTATCTCCCGTGACCGCTCCCTTGACAAATATCACCTTGCCGTCACCGTCCGCGCGCGCCACTCCGCAACCGAGATTGTTTATATCGGTCACAAAAAGCTCAAGCTCCTCGCCCTTGCCGAATTTTCTTAAGTCCGTCATCAGCGTATATAAAATTTCTTACCGTCCTCAAGGCGCATAGCTCCGAGCGCCTCTCCAAACGCCGCGCCGCAGTCGATAACGTAGCCGTACTCGCCCTTGTAAATCCTTCCCTTTTCCGCGCCGTCTATCTCGTACGTGGGAACGTGTCCCGCGATAACCGTAGCGTCGGAGAAATACCGTCTGTCCGCGTCAAATTCCGCGTCTGTAAAATCCTCGGGCATATAATCCTCAAGGGGCGTATCCTCATCAAAATCGGCAATTCCCGCATGTACGAGCACAAAGCGTCTGCCGTTTATCTCAACGTCCTCGTAAAGAGACATATCCGCAAGATATTCAAGAATTCCCTCTCTCATCTCCGCATCAAGCGCCTTGAAGCCCTCTATGGTATTTGCTCCGCCGTCCTGCATCCACTCTGCCATTTCGGAAAGTATATCCTCGTCGGGGGTTATGCCGTCGGTGAGCATACCGTTAAGCGCAGTGAGCATATTGTACGCCTTATAATCGTGATCTCCGAGTATCGGTATAACGTTATATCTCATACTCAGATCGCAAAGCAGCTCCATAGACTCGTCGCCGTAGTCTACCACGTCACCGAGCACGTACATAATATCATCGTCCTTGAAGCTTATCTCCTTGAGCAATTTATTGAATTTGTCAAAGCAACCGTGTATATCTGACACTACGTAAGTCATATCAGCTCTCCTTTGTTTTTTTCTTTGTGAACACCAAAAGCTTACTCAAAAAATAATTACTTATAACGACTATCACCGACGATACGACCTTCGCCCACACGCGGCTCGTTATCTCAATACCGATAACGGAGAACGCCTGATACCCAAGCGCGCCGAGCAGAGCGATGACCGCGAGATTTACGCCCATCTCCACGAACAGCGTCGCAAGCCTTGACGCCGAAAATTTCAAGAGCTGTACGCCCGTATTTCCCTTGTCCGCGTCGGTAAAGACCCACAGCTTATTCGTGACAAATGCAACCGCCACGCCGCTTATCCACTGTGTCACGCTTCCTATCGCGTCAAGCGTTGCCGTCGGCTCGCCGCTCTCGTCGTGCATAAATATCACACCTATTTTAAGCGTGGCAAAGCATACTACGAGCGACACGACCGTCGTTACGACACCCCAGAAGAGGTAAAGTATTATTTCCTTGTGCTTGTTGTAAATTTCCTTTATCATTTTTGATTCTTTATCCTTTCCGCGTACTGTCTTGCCGCATCCTCGGTCTTGTTGTTTCCAAAGCTATAATAAGTCCTATCCTTTATATCGTCGGGCAGATACTGCTGACTGACGTAGTGATTCGGATAATCGTGCGGATATTTATACCCCTTAAACAGAGGACTTTTGAGATGTGTCGGAACGTTTATTCCCATTCCCTTCTCAACGTCCGCCATCGCGGCGAATACCGCGTCGTGCGCGGAATTTGATTTTGGGGCTGTCGCAAGAAGTATCGCGGCATTTGCAAGCGGTATTGCCGCCTCGGGCATACCAAGCTCCTTTGCCGACTCACAGCAAGCCCTCGTGACGCTTGCGGCGATCGGGTAAGCAAGACCTATATCCTCGCTTGCTATGACCTGAAGTCTGCGGCACACCGAAATAAGCTCTCCCAGCGACAAGAGCTTGGCAAGATAAAACGCCGTAGCGTCGGGATCAGAGCCTCTGATGGATTTTTGCAGACAGGAAAGAAGGTCGTAATGCGTATCGTCGTCAAAATTCGTGACCTTTGCCCCAAGCTCGTCCACTACCTCGCCCGTAATAACGCCGTCAGCCGCAAAAAAGGCGTTCTCCGTAACGACTATAGCGTGACGGACGTCTCCGCCCGTACAGCTTGCGATATACCGCGCGGTGTCTCCGTCGATCGATTTCTGCGTTCCGAGCTCTCTGTTGAGATAATCTACGGCTCTTCTCACAGCCACCGCGCAGTCCTCTGCCGCAACGGGCTTGAATTCAAACAGTGACGAACGGGAAATTA
>JAZOON010000162.1:0-2658 GCA_045655045.1 Eubacteriales bacterium
AAGGAAAACAGTAAGGATATGCTTGACACGATTAAAAATTTTCTGACTGATACCGGCGTATTCCAACTGCTGTCAAAGAGCGAGGATAGCTTCGTGCTTGACGAGATGTGGTGGCAGACAGCCATTATGTTCCTCATTTCCTTCGTTCTCGTATATCTTGCTATCGTAAAGGGATTTGAGCCTTTGCTGCTTCTTCCTATAGCGATTGGTATGCTTCTCACCAACATCCCCGGCGGCGGAATGTTCAATCTGGACTTCTTTATCCCCGCGCAGGAGAGCGTTGTGGCATTGGAGGAGGCGTTTGTCGACGGTTGGCTGACGCTACCCGAGTTTGAAAGTCTTAAAGAAATAGGATTGCCTATGGCAGATTTCTTTGGAAACGTTGGAGCTGAGGGCGTAGCGTTCTCCGAAACGGCGTATAACGGTCTTATGGAGAGCCTCACGTCCGTAAACTACGGCGACGTGCTTCACCATGGTGGACTTCTCGACCTTCTTTACCTCGGAGTTAAGCTCGGAATTTATCCTTGCCTTATCTTCATCGGTATCGGAGCTATGACGGACTTCAGTCCTCTTATCGCAAATCCCAAGAGCTTGCTTATCGGTGCGGGCGCACAGTTTGGCGTATTCGTAGCATTTGCAGGCGCGCTTCTTCTCGGATTTGCTCCCGAGGAGGCGGCATCTATCGGTATTATCGGCGGAGCGGACGGACCTACGGCAATTCTCGTAACCAAGACGCTCGCACCCGCGCTTCTCGGAGCTATCGCTATTGCGGCGTATAGCTATATGGCGTTGATACCAATGATACAACCCCCGTTCATGAAGCTGTTTACCACCAAGAAGGAAAGACAGATAAGAATGACCACTCTTCGTCCCGTTTCCAAGACGGAGAAGATACTTTTCCCCGTAGTCGTAACGTTCGTTGTAGGACTTATCATTCCTGACGCGCTTCCGCTTGTCGGATGTCTTATGTTTGGTAACTTGCTCAACGTATGCGGTGTTACGGACAGACTTTCCAAGACGGCACAGAACGAGCTTATGAACATCGTAACTATATTCCTCGGAATTACCGTAGGAGCAACCGCAAGCGCGGCAAACTTCCTGCGTCCCGAAACGCTTAAGATAATCGCACTCGGACTCGTTGCGTTCTGCATCTCTACCTGCGGCGGTCTTATCACGGCGAAGATAATGAACTGGATAACGGGCGGAAAGATCAATCCTCTTATCGGTTCTGCGGGCGTTTCCGCAGTTCCTATGGCGGCAAGAGTTTCTCAGAAGGTCGGACAGAGCGAAGACCCCTCAAACTTCCTTCTTATGCACGCAATGGGTCCCAACGTTGCGGGAGTTATCGGCTCGGCAGTTGCCGCGGGCGTATTCCTGTCAATGTTTGCGTAATATTAAAGGAGGTAATTAATTATGGCACAGGTTAAAATAACAGAAACCGTTCTCCGCGACTCGCACCAATCGCTTATCGCGACGAGAATGACAACGGAAGAAATGCTTCCCATACTTTCAAAGCTTGATAAGGTTGGCTACCACTCACTTGAGGCGTGGGGCGGCGCGACCTTCGACTCCTGCTTGCGTTTTCTTAACGAGGATCCTTGGGATAGACTTCGCAAGATAAGAGCAGAGGTAAAGAACACCAAGCTTCAGATGCTTTTCAGAGGACAGAATATTCTCGGCTACCGTCACTATTCCGACGATGTTGTTGAATATTTCGTTCAGAAATCTATAGCTAACGGTATAGATATACTCAGAATTTTCGACGCGCTCAACGATCCGAGAAACCTTGAAACTGCTATCAAGGCAACGATAAAGGAGCAGGGACACGTTCAGGCGGCTATCTGCTACACTACTGACCCCGAGAATAAGATATACACAACGGAGTACTTTACGAATTACGCAAAGACTCTTGAAAATATGGGCGCGAATTCCATTTGTATCAAGGATATGTCAGGACTTCTTAAGCCTTACGACGCTTACGAGCTTGTAAAGGCACTCAAGGAGACTGTAAACGTTCCGATACAGCTCCACACGCACTACACGTCGGGACTTGCTTCCATGACCTTGCTCAAGGCGATCGAAGCTGGCGTTGACGTTGTTGATACGGCGATATCTCCTATGGCTATGGGTACGTCTCAGCCTCCCACGGAGTCGCTCGTTGCAACTCTTGCGGGAACGGAATATGATACGGGCATAGACCTCGGTCAGCTCGACGAGATAACCAAGTATTTTGCGCCTCTCCGTGAGAAATATCTTGCAAGCGGACAGCTTGACCCCAAGATGCTTAAGGTCGACGTAAACGCGCTTATCTATCAGGTTCCCGGCGGAATGCTTTCCAACCTTGTTTCCCAGCTTAAGCAGGCGGGCAAGTCGGATAAGCTCACCGAGGTGCTTGAAGAAGTTCCGAGAGTAAGAGCAGAGGCAGGCTCTCCTCCTCTCGTTACTCCCTCATCACAGATCGTCGGAACTCAGGCAGTGCTCAATGTTATCGGCGGCGAGAGATATAAGATGGTCACCAAGGAGTCCAAGGGACTTCTCCGCGGTGAGTATGGACGCGTTCCGGGCGAGGTTAACGAGGAAGTTCGCCGCAAGGCAATCGGCGACGATAAGGTAATCACCTGCCGTCCTGCCGACCTTATTGGGCCCGAACTCGAAAAA
>JAZOON010000163.1:0-3164 GCA_045655045.1 Eubacteriales bacterium
GTTAACGATCACGAAATAGACCTTTTCGAGGGACAGTACGACGTACCTAACGGTATGGCGTACAATTCGTACGCTATTATGGACGAAAAAATAGCTATTATGGACACCGTTGACGCGCGCTTCACGCACGAGTGGCTCGACAATATCCAGAACACGCTTGGAGGTAAGTCTCCCGACTATCTTATCGTTCAGCATATGGAGCCTGACCACTCCGCAAATATTTTCAATTTTATAAAGACGTATCCCTCTGCTAAGGTCGTTTCCTCTCAAAAGGCGTTCGCTATGATGCAGAATTTCTTCGGAACGGATTTTGCCGACAACAGAATTATAGTAGGAGAGGGAGACTCGCTCTCTCTCGGAAAGCACGTCCTCACTTTCGTCACCGCGCCTATGGTACATTGGCCCGAGGTCATAGTAACCTACGATAGCACGGACAAGGTTCTCTTCTCTGCCGACGGCTTCGGTAAATTCGGCGCGCTTGACGTAGAGGAGGATTGGGCGTGCGAGGCAAGACGCTACTATATCGGTATCGTCGGAAAGTACGGCGCGCAGGTTCAGGCTCTCCTTAAAAAGGCGGCTGGACTTGATATAAGCATTATATGCCCTCTCCACGGACCCATCCTTACGGAAAACCTCGGCTACTATCTCGGTCTTTACAACACGTGGTCGAGCTATCAGGTGGAAACCGAGGGTATAGTTATTGCATACACATCCGTTTACGGAAATACGAAGAAGGCGGTTATGCGCCTTGCCGAGCTTCTCAAGGCAAAGGGCTGCCCCAAGGTGGTTATTAACGACCTCGCGAGGTGCGATATGGCTGAAGCCGTTGAGGACGCCTTCAGATACAGCAAGCTGGTTTTGGCAACTACCACCTATAACGCCGAGATATTCCCCTTTATGAGAGAATTTATAAACCATCTCGTCGAGCGTAACTACCAGAAGAGGACCGTCGGTCTTATCGAAAACGGAAGCTGGGCGCCTCTCGCCGCAAAGGTTATGAAGGGTATGCTTGAAAAGTGCAAGGATATCACCTACACGGACACGACCGTCCGTATCCTCTCGGCGCTCAATGACGATAGCTCAAAGCAGCTTGAAGCTCTTGCGGACGAGCTTTGCCGCGATTATCTTGCTCAACAGGACAGTACAGCGGATAAAAACGACCTCTCTGCGCTGTTCAATATAGGCTACGGTCTTTACGTCGTTACCTCAAACGACGGCAAAAAGGATAACGGTCTTATCGTAAACACGGTAACACAGGTAACGAACACTCCCAACAGGATAGCGGTTACTATAAATAAAGCAAACTACTCGCACCACGTAATAAAGCAGACGGGCAAGATGAACGTCAACTGCCTGACGGTAGACGCTCCCTTCTCCGTATTCGAGGCATTCGGCTTCGTCAGCGGCAGAAACGTTGACAAATTCGCAAACTGCGAACCCTTGCGTGCGGACAACGGACTCGTGTTCCTTCCGAGATATATAAACTCCTTTATGTCACTTAAGGTTGAGCAATACGTAGACCTTGATACCCACGGAATGTTCATTTGCTCCGTGACAGAGGCGAGAGTTATAAGCGACCGCGAAACTATGACGTACACCTACTATCAGAACAACGTAAAGCCCAAGCCTCAGACCGAGGGTAAGAAGGGCTACGTTTGTAAGATATGCGGCTACGTTTATGAGGGCGAGGAGCTTCCCGAGGACATCATTTGTCCTTTGTGCAAGCACGGTGCAGCCGATTTCGAGCCGATCGCTTAATGATCCACACTATAGGGGCTGTCAGATTTGGCAAGACCGCTGAAATCTGCCTATCCCCTGAACGGGTCTGTCTCAAATTGCATTTGAGACAGACCTGCTTTTTATTATATATTACAACATACTGTATAGAGGAAAAAATGAAATTATTCGTAGCTTGTCCACGCGGAAGAACCTTTAACTCGTTTTTTGACGAGGAAAATTTAACGCTTGCCGAAAGTCTTTTCGACGTAACCTGGAATCCGTTTGACAGAAATCTTACCGACGATGAGGTGGTGACACTTGCGGCGGGGTGTGACGTTTATATGAGCGTATGGGGCTCGCCTGCGCCGTGCGCAAAAATGCTTGAAGCTTCCCCAAACCTTCGGGTAATAGCGCATCTCGGAACGTCAACGGAGCATTTGAGGACGAACGAATGTACGCAAAGAGGCATAAACGTGCTGTCAGGGGAGGATTTCTACGCGCGCTCTGCCGCTGAGGGTACTCTTTCTTACATACTCGCTTCTCTTCGCTCAATTCCCGAGTTCAGCCTAAGACTTAAGTACAAAGGGGAATGGAAGCACAAATGGGATTCCTACCGCGGTCTTATGGGCAAAACGGTCGGTATATATAATTACGGGACTGTTGCCGAACGACTCGTTAAGCTGCTCGTTCCGTTTGGAGTAAGCGTGATAGTGTACGATAAGGAAAAGATACACGATACAGAGATAACGCAGGTCAGCGCGTTACGGTTGTTTTCATCATCTGATGTTATATGCGTGTATACTCCGAGCGCGGGTAACTGCTATAAGGAGATCGGCAGTTCCCTTCTGAACATAATAAAATCGGGGGCGATATTTCTTGACCTCTCCATAAGCGGAGTGGTGGACCGCGAGGCTCTTCTTGATGCGTTGATAAGAAAAAACTTCACGGCGGTGCTTGACGTATTTGAAAAAGAACCGCCCGAGAAGGACGACGAGCTGATTGCTCATCACAACGTCTTACCTATGCCGCATATGGCAGGTCCTTCGCCTGACGTCCGCAAGCTGATCACCCAAGATCTGCTGCTCAAATCCGCAGCATATTGCAACAAGAAAACCGATGTCGTTTTTTGACGGCAAAAAATTAGCACTATTAACAGATAATTAATAAAAAAATTTGAAAAACCCCTTGACAAAAAGGTAAAACGGTGGTAAATTATATACTGTAGTTAGCACTTACCGCATTTGAGTGCTAAAAAATAAAAAAGAGGAGGACGTAAAAATGGAAAACGAAAAGCCAAAGCTATCGGATAGAAAAAAACTGATACTCAAGACTATCGTTGAGGCGCACATCGACGGCGGCGAGCCCGTCGGCTCAAAGTATATTCTGCAAAATACGCTTATGTCCTGCTCCTCCGCTACCATTCGGAATGAGATGGCGGAGCTTGA
>JAZOON010000164.1:0-8299 GCA_045655045.1 Eubacteriales bacterium
GACGCTTCCGCCAGAACCTTCTCGGTAAGCGTGTTGACTACTCGGGACGTTCGGTTATCGTCGTGGGTCCTTCGCTTAAGATATATCAGTGCGGACTTCCCAAGGAAATGGCACTTGAGCTCTTTAAGCCCTTCGTAGTAAAGAGACTTGAAGAGATGGGCAAGGTTCCCGGTGTAAAGGACGCGCTCAAGAAGATAGAGAAGGCGCACGAGAATCCTTGCGTATGGGATGCGCTTGAGAACGTTATCAAGGAACACCCCGTTCTTCTTAACCGTGCTCCTACGCTTCACAGACTTTCAATTCAGGCGTTCGAGCCCGTGCTCGTAGAGGGAAGAGCAATAAAGCTTCACCCGCTCGTATGTACGGCGTTTAACGCGGACTTCGACGGAGACCAGATGCCTGTTCACGTTCCGCTTTCGGCTGAGGCACAGGCAGAGGCAAGATTCCTTATGCTTTCCGCAAACAACCTGCTCAAGCCTATGGACGGTAGAGCAGTCGCAGTTCCTTCTCAGGATATGATACTCGGAGCTTACTATCTTACTATGGATAAGGCGGGAGAGCCGGGTGAGGGCGGTCTTTACAGAGATAAGAACGAGGCTATGATGGCTTACCTTAACGGTGATCTCGGTCTCCACGCTCCTATGAGAATTCGCGTTACCAAAGAGATTAACGGCGTAAAGAAGACCAAGATAATCAAGGCTACGCTCGGTAGACTTATCTTTAACGAGCCTATTCCTCAGGACCTTCACTTCATCGAGAGAAATACAGAGGACGATCTGTTTGAGCTTGAGATACAGAAGGTCGTTAAGAAGAAGGAGCTTGGTCAGATCATTGATAACTGTATTAAATATCACGATTTCGCAACCTGTGCGGAAATGCTTGATAAGATAAAGGATCTCGGATATAAGTACTCCACGAGAGCTTCCTTCTCCATCTCCGTTTACGATATGACCATTCCTCCTCAGAAGGAACAGCTTATCGAGGAGGGACAGAGAAAGGTTGACCAGATAAACGAGGCTTATACCTGGGGACTTCTCACCGACGAGGAGAGATACAGACAGGTTATCAAGACTTGGGAGGATACGACCAACGACGTCGCAGATGCCCTTCTTGAAAACTTTGACGACTACAATCCTATCAAGATAATGGCAACGTCAGGTGCGCGTGGATCTATCAAGCAGATGAGACAGCTTGCGGGAATGAGAGGATGTATGGCGGCTATCGGCGGTAGAACGGTCGAGATCCCCGTTAAATCCAACTTCCGTGAGGGACTTAACGTATTCGAGTACTTTATGGGAGCTAAGGGTTCTCGTAAGGCACTTGCCGATACGGCACTTAACACGGCAAACTCGGGATACCTTACCAGACGTCTTGTTGACGTTTCTCAGGAGGTTATCGTACGCGAGGAGAAGTGTGATACCAATAAGGGTGCTTGGGTAGAAACTATCTACGACGATAAGAGCGGAAGCGTTCTTGAGCCTCTCTCCGAGAGAATCGTAGGACGTTATACGATAGGTAAGGTTCAGGACGCTAACGGAAACGTTATCGTTGATGATGATGAGATGATAACCGAGGAGCAGGCAAAGGCTATTGAGGCTGCAGGCATAGAGGGAGTCAACATCAGAACGGTTATTCAGTGTCATGCGAAGAACGGTATTTGTGCGCACTGCTACGGAGCGGATCTGGCTTCGGGACAGCGCGTAAAGATAGGTGAAGCAGTAGGTATTATCGCGGCGCAGTCTATCGGTGAGCCCGGTACACAGCTTACGATGCGTACCTTCCATACTGGTGGTGTCGCAGGTTCCGATATTACTCAGGGTCTTCCCAGAGTTGAGGAGCTGTTTGAGGCGAGAACGCCCAAGAGCCCCGTTGTTATGACGGAGTTTGACGGTGTCGTTCACGTTCTTGACGGTGAAACTCCCAGCACGAATATCGTTGCTATCCATTCGGATAATATTGAGGTCGCAAGATATCCTATCCATTCAGGACTTAAGCTTTGCGTTAAGAACGGCGATGAGGTAAAGGTCGGAGACGCGCTTACCGAAGGTAACAAGGCGCCCAACGACATTATGAGAATTCAGGGACTTGATGCTGTATACGCATACCTGACTCAGGAAATTCAGAAGGTTTACCGTTCGCAGTCCTGTAACGTAAACGATAAGCATATCGAGATAATCGCGCGTCAGATGACAAGAAAGATACGCGTAAGCAACCCCGGAGACACGCGTATGCTTGCAGATGCGGTTGTGGATATGCTTGAGTTTGAGGATGAGAACAATAAGATTCAGGCAAGAATTGACGCAGACGAGGATCTTATGCTCGCTGAGGGTGCGCCCGTGCTTCTTGGTATCACCAAGGCGGCACTCCGCACGGAGTCCTTCTTGTCAGCGGCATCCTTCCAGGAGACGGTCGGTGTTCTTACGGACGCGGCAGTCAAGGGCAAGGTTGACCACCTTATCGGACTTAAGGAAAACGTTATTATAGGT
The DNA here is from genome assembly GCA_045655045.1 of Eubacteriales bacterium. Lineage (GTDB taxonomy): Bacteria > Bacillota > Clostridia > Oscillospirales > CAG-272 > HGM12713. Next base: position 2,487 of record JAZOON010000164.1, read on the forward strand.
AAGCTCATTCCCGCAGGTACGGGTATGAAGTGCTATGACAACGTTGACGTTGTCAAGGAAAATCCTACGGATAACGTAGGCTGATAAAAGGCGCTCACGACAGATTTTGTCGTGAGCGCTTTTTTAGTTGAATTCGTGCTGTTTTTATAAAAAAATATTAAATTTGACTTCGTTTAATGATAATCAACAAAAAATATTCGCTCCGTCTTGTAAGGTTTGTGTAGCTTTTGAGAATAAAATGTTTGACTTTTTTATCAAATTGTGATAAAATGTATCATAGGTATATTTTGAAAAGAGGTACGTTAATGGAAAAGAATATAGATATAATGGAGCATAAATTAAAGCAGATTGCTGACCGTATCCGCGAGCTGCGCCTCATTACAGGACTGTCGGTTGCCGAAATGGCAGAACGCACGGGAATGAGCGAGAGCGAATACGAGGCGTGCGAGAGTGGAAATAAAAATCTTAGCATAGCATTCCTTTACCATTGCGTTCTTATATTCGGCGTTGATATGAGCGATATTCTTGAGGGTAAGAGCCCCAAGCTCCGCTCTTATGCGCTGACCAGAAGGGGCGAGGGACAAAAAATAGAGGAAGCTCATCATATGGTGGGATATAACCTTGCTTCGGGCTTCCGCAACCGTATCGCGCTTCCGCTATATATGGAAATGAAATATCACGACGGAGCGGAGAACGATAATATCGAGATGGTAACGCACGAGGGTCAGGAATGCGATATCGTCATCAGCGGTCAGATGAAAATTCAGATCGGAGAGCATTTCGAGATACTCAATCCCGGAGACTGTATATACTACGATTCGGGTACGCCCCACGGAATGATCGCCGTTGGCGGAGAGGATTGCTCCTTCTATGCGATAGTGCTTCGTAACCAAGCGGCAAGAGTCGGTGAGCAGGCGGCTGCTTCAACTGCGGTAACGCAGAGACGTGACGAGGATAATCAGAAGAGAATTTATCACGATTTCATCAATCCTGTGGAGAAGGACGGTATTCTTACCGAGATCTCCTTCAAGAACGAGGATAAGTTCAATTTTGCGTTCGACGTTGTGGACGAGCTTGCTAATAGAAAGCCCGATAAGCTGGCTATGCTTCACGTAAGCGGCGACGGCACGGAGCGCAGATTTACGTTCCTTGATATGAAAAAGGAATCTGCAAGAGTTGCGAACTATCTGACGTCTATCGGTATCAAGAGAGGCGACCGCGTGATGCTGGTGCTAAAGCGCCACTATCAGTTCTGGTTTACCGTTCTTGCTTTACATAAGATCGGAGCAGTGGCAATTCCCGCGCCCAATCAGTTGCTCGAAAAGGACTTTGAATACAGATTTAATGCAGGTGGAATTAAGGCTATAGTTTGTACGGCTGACGGAGAGGTTGCAGACTCCGTTGACGCGGCGGCAGCTAAATGTAGCGGACTTGAGCACAAGCTTCTCGTCGGCGGAAGCCGTGACGGTTGGCGTAGCTTCGACGAAGAATACGTTATGTATAGCAGCCACTACGTGCGTACGGAGAACACGCCCTGCGGTAACGATCCTATGCTTATGTTCTTTACGTCGGGAACGTCGGGATATCCGAAGATCGCGGCTCACAATTATAAGTATCCTCTGGGACACTTTATCACCGCAAAGTATTGGCATCAGGTCAATCCCGACGGATTACATCTTACCATATCCGATACGGGTTGGGCAAAGGCTATGTGGGGTAAGCTGTACGGTCAGTGGCTGTGCGAGGCGGCAAACTTCGTATACGACTTTGACCGCTTTGACGCGGAGCAGATCCTTCCCCTCTTTAAGAAATATAATATTACCACGTTTTGCGCTCCCCCCACGATGTACAGAATGCTTATCAAGCAGGATCTGTCGAGATTTGACCTTTCCAGCATAGAGCACGCGTCCACTGCGGGCGAGGCGCTTAACCCCGAGGTATTCCGTCGGTTTGAGGATCATACGGGACTTAAGATAATGGAAGGCTTCGGTCAGTCCGAAAGCACGCTTATAGTAGGAAATCTTGCGGGCGGAAGCCACAAGATAGGCTCTATGGGTAAGCCCACTCCTCTTTATAACGTTTGCTTGCTCAGCCCCGAGGGTGAACCCGTTGAGGCTGGTGAAAGCGGAGAGATCTGTATAGATATATCCAAAGGATTGCCTTGCGGTCTTGCTTATTCGTACGAGGGTAATCCCGAGGTCACGGCACAGACGTGGCGCGACGGTTATTACCACACGGGCGACCTTGCTTGGTGCGATGAGGACGGATTCCTTTGGTACGTCGGACGAGCTGATGACGTTATTAAATCTTCGGGCTACAGAATCGGTCCGTTTGAGATAGAGAACGTTATTATGGAGCTTCCGTACGTGCTTGAGTGCGGAGTTTCGGCAGCACCCGACGAGATACGCGGACAGGTCGTTAAGGCAAGCATAGTTCTCGTTAAAGGATATGAGGGCACGGACGAGCTTAAGAAGGAAATTCAGAATTACGTCAAGTCCCGCACAGCGCCTTATAAGTATCCGAGAATAGTTGAGTTCTATGACAGTCTGCCCAAGACGACAAGCGGAAAGATTATAAGGAAAAAGCTTTAAAGCGGATTTTGATGAGATGGAACACAAAAGATTAACGCTCTTTGCGGGGCATTACGGAAGCGGTAAGACAAATATTGCCGTCAACTACGCGATGCTTTTGGCAGAGGAGGGCAAGAAGGTCTGTATTGCCGATCTGGATATTGTAAATCCGTATTTCAGAACTAAGGACAGTGAGCGGGAGCTTACGGAGAAGGGAATAAGCCTTATTTCTCCGCGCTACGCAAATACCAACGTAGACCTCCCCGCGCTTCCTGCGGAGAGCTACAGATTGGTTCAGGATAAGTCGGTTTTCGGCGTAATGGATATAGGCGGCGACGACAGAGGCGCGTATGCGCTCGGCAGATTTGCAGAGGCGATAAAGGCTGAGGGGAATTACCGTATGGCGTTCGTCATAAATCGGCATAGACCTCTGACATCTACCGTGGAGGATACGGTGGAGATCATGAGAGAGATCGAGGCGGCGGCGGGAATCAAATTCAACTGTATCGTAAATAACTCGAATATAGGCGCTGAGACTACACGCGAGGTATTTATGGAGTCGGTCGGATTTGCCGAGGCAGTAAGCCTTGCGACGGGATTGCCCGTGTGGCTTCACACCGTCGAAAAAAGCATAGTCGAGGGAATTGAGGGGATACCCGTGCTTCCTTTGACGCTTCAGAAGAAATACTTTGACTTGCCAAACTGACAAGACGTTTGGACGGTCGTTGAATAGGAGGAAAAAAGTATGGCTAAGGTAACTTTTAACACGGATATGTGTAAGGGATGTGGCTTGTGCGTGGACGCATGCCCCAAGAAATGTCTTGCAATAGCGCAGGATAAGCTCAATCCCAAGGGATATTCTCCCGCGTTTATGAAGGAGCAGGAGAAATGTATCGGCTGCGCGTTCTGCGCGACGATGTGTCCTGATTGTATTATAACGGTTGAAAAGTAAATTTGCAGCTGACAAACGGCTGCGGAATGGAGAAAATTATGGCAGAAAGAATTTTAATGAAGGGTAATGAGGCTATCGCGGAGGCTGCTATTCGCGCAGGCTGCCGTCACTATTTTGGATACCCTATAACGCCTCAAACTGAAATTGCCGCTTATATGGCAAAGAAAATGCCTAAGATCGGCGGCGTATTTCTTCAGGCAGAGAGCGAGATCGCATCTATTAATATGGTATACGGCGCGGCAGCGGCTGGAATGCGCGTTATGACGTCGTCGTCAAGCCCCGGAATTTCGCTTAAGGCAGAGGGACTGAGCTACATAGCGGGCTCGGACGTTCCCGCACTCGTTGTTAACGTACAGCGCGGCGGCCCGGGTCTTGGAGGTATTCAGCCTTCACAGTCAGACTATTTCCAGGCAACCAAGGGCGGCGGACACGGTGACTACCGTATGATAGTCCTTGCTCCCGCTTCCGTTCAGGAAATGGCAAGCCTTACTATCAAGGGCTTTGACCTTGCGGATAAGTACTGCGTTACCACTATGATACTTGCAGACGGAACTATCGGTCAGATGATGGAGCCTATAACCTTTGAGGACTCCGAGCCTACCGTATACGAGAAGCCTTGGGCTCTCACGGGAACTGAGTGCAAGCGTGCCCACAACGTTGTAAATTCACTTTATCTTAAGCCCGATGAGCTTGAGAAGAAGAACATTGAGCGCTTTGAGAAGTACGCTCAGATAGAGAAGAACGAGGCTATGTGGGAGGAATATATGATGGACGACGCTGAGATATGTGTCGTTGCGTTCGGTATTGCTTCGAGAATAGCTAAAAACGCCGTAGCTGAGGCGAGAAAAACGGGCATAAAGGTCGGTCTTATCAGACCTATTACCTTGTGGCCGTTCCCTACCGATGCGCTCAGAGCAGCGGCAGATAAGGTAAAATCGTTCATTTCCGTAGAGCTTAATATGTGACAGATGATAGAGGACGTTAAGCTTGCTACCGAAAATAAGCGCCCCGTTACGCTTTGCAGCCGCACGGGCGGTATGATCCCCACACCTGACGAGGTACTTTCTGCAATACATAAGGCAGAGAAAGGAGAGTTTTGATTATGGCTATAGTATTTGAAAAGCCGAAGTCTTTGACGGACGCGCCGTTTCATTACTGTCCCGGTTGTCCTCACGGTATTATTCACCGTTTGGTTGCCGAGACTATGGACGAGCTTGGAATAGAGGGAAAGACTATAGGCGTAGCTCCCGTTGGCTGCGCAGTTATGGCGTACGATTATTTCAGCTGTGATATGATAGAAGCTCCTCACGGAAGAGCACCCGCAGTTGCTACGGGTATCAAGCGTTGCCGCCCCGATAATATAGTATTTACTTATCAAGGGGACGGAGACCTTGCTTCCATAGGTATGGCGGAAACGGTTCACTCCGCCGCAAGAAACGAGAATATTACCGTTATTTTCGTAAACAACGCGATTTACGGTATGACGGGTGGACAGATGGCTCCTACGAGCCTTCCGGGTCAGGTCACGCAGACTTCTCCTTACGGACGTGACGTAAACCATTGCGGCTGGCCTATAAGAGTCAGTGAGATGCTTGCAACTCTTGAAGGACCTGAGTACGTAGCGCGCGTTGCGGTAAACAACGTCAAGAACGTAAGAAACGCGAAAAAGGCAATTAAAAAGGCGTTCCAGAATCAGATAGAGGGAAAGGGATTTTCTCTTGTCGAGGTTGTATCCGCATGTCCCACCAACTGGGGAATGTCGCCTAAGCAGGCGCTTGAGTGGATAGAGAGCGATATGCTTCCTTACTATCCTATAGGTACGTTCAAGGACAGATCCGCAAAGGAGGGCGACGCAGAATGAAAACCACAGAGATTCTTATAGCGGGATTTGGCGGACAGGGAATTCTTTTCTCGGGAAAGTTTTTGGCTTATAAGGGACTTCTCGAGGAGCTTCAGGTATCCTGGTTGCCTTCTTACGGTCCTGAGATGCGCGGAGGTACGGCGAACTGTAACGTAATTCTTTCCGATACTCCCGTTGGATCACCTATTATCACATCTCCCGGCGTGCTTATAGCTATGAACCTTCCGTCACTTGAAAAGTACGTAAATTCCGTCGTGACAGGCGGACAGATATACGTTGATTCTTCTTTGATCGACGTAAAGGTCGAGAGAGAGGACGTAGAGGTATTCTATATGCCCGCAACGCAGATGGCAAAGGAAGAGGGAATTTCCACACTCGCAAATATGATAATCGTAGGACATCTTCTTGAAAATCACCCAGAGCTTTCCTT
>JAZOON010000165.1:0-3243 GCA_045655045.1 Eubacteriales bacterium
TTCTTGATACGCTTGGAAGACCTGACCGTGACAATACGATAGACGTATATATTTCCGAGCAGAGCGAGAACGTTTTGGTTGACGGAAATTGGCAGAACTATTTCAAGGAGCAGCCCGCGCCTCTTACGGCAGAAGAGAAGAAGGAATATCTCTCAACTATTACGGGAGTATCCGTCGGTAGTGACGCTTTCTTCCCGTTCGGTGACAACATCGAGAGAGCGCGCAGAAGCGGTGTTACGTACGTTGCTGAGCCCGGTGGCTCTATCCGCGACGAGAACGTTATCGAAACCTGCAACAAATACGGAATGGTAATGGCGTTTACCGGAATGAGACTGTTCCACCATTAATTTTGATTAGGAGAAAAAACTTATGAAAATAATGGTAGTTGGTGGCGGCGGACGAGAGCATGCCATAATAAAGAAAATCAAACAAAGTCCTCTTGCAGACGAAATATATGCTTTACCGGGTAACGGCGGCATAGCAAAGGATGCTACTTGCGTAAATATAGCGGCTAAGGATATCGACGGCATAGTAGCGTTTGCAAAAGAGAATAAAATAGAGTATGCAATAGTTGCTCCTGACGATCCTTTGGTGTTAGGTGCGGTTGATGCGCTCAACGAGATCGGAGTGCCTTGCTTCGGTCCTGCGGCTAACGCGGCTATAATTGAGGGAAGTAAGATCTTTTCAAAAAATCTTATGAAGAAGTACGGTATTCCTACGGCTGCCTATGAGGTGTTCACGGATATGCAGTCCGCGATAGATTATCTGAAGGATGCTCCTATTCCTACGGTCATAAAGGCAGATGGGCTTGCGCTTGGAAAGGGCGTTGTAATTGCCAGCACAAGAGACGAGGCTATCGATGCCGTTCGCTCTATGATGGAGGACAAGGTCTTTGGAGCGAGCGGAAGCAGGATAGTCATTGAGGAATTCCTCACGGGCCCCGAGGTTTCTGTGCTTTCCTTTACCGACGGAAACGTTGTAATTCCAATGGTTTCTTCTATGGACCATAAGAGAGCTCTTGACAACGATCAAGGACTTAATACGGGTGGAATGGGAACTGTCGCTCCCAATCCTTACTATACTGAGGACGTAGCTACGGAATGTATGAATAAGATATTCATTCCTACTATGAACGCTATGAACGCAGAGGGTAGAACCTTTAAAGGATGCTTGTATTTCGGTCTTATGCTTACTCCTGACGGACCTAAGGTTATAGAGTATAACTGCCGTTTTGGAGATCCCGAAACGCAGGTGGTTCTTCCTTTGCTTGACGGAGATCTTCTGAAAATAATGATGGCGTGTACTAACGGCACCCTTGCCAACGTTGACGTAAGCTTCCTTGATAAGTCTGCTTGCTGTGTAATAATGGCATCTGACGGTTATCCCGGAAAGTATCAGAGCGGATACGAGATCACCGTTGCGGAAGATATTGAAGCAGAGGTATACGTTGCGGGAGCTAAGCTTGAGAACGGTAAGCTTTTGAGCGCAGGTGGAAGAGTGCTTGGTGTAACGGCTATAGGCGACGGTCTTGCCGACGCAATAGATACGGCTTATGCAAACGTTCCGAAGGTCAAGTTTGATAATGCGTTTTACCGTCACGACATTGGAGCAAAGGCTCTTAAAGCAATAAAATAAGGAGTTTCATTTAATGGTTTACAGAGTTTATGTTGAAAAAAAGAAGGAGCTGGCGCACGAGGCGAAATCTCTCTTGAACGAGATAAGAAGTCTTGTAGGTATCAAGGAGCTTACGGACGTTCGCCTTTATAACCGTTATGACGTTGAAAACATAGAGAAGCCTTTGTTTGATTACGCTGTAAAGACGGTCTTTTCAGAGCCTCAGCTCGATTTGGTTACGTATGAGCTTCCCGAAGAATACGACAATATTTTTGCTGTAGAATATTTGCCCGGTCAGTTTGACCAGAGAGCGGATTCCGCGGCGCAGTGTATACAGATAATTTCTCGCGGCGAGCGTCCTGTTGTTCGTACTGCAAGAGTTTACTGCCTCTTCGGAAATCTGACGGAGGAGCAGATCGCAACAATAAAGAAATACGTTATAAACCCCGTTGAAAGCCGAGAGGCTTCACTCGATACCGCAGATACACTTAAGGCGGTTTATGATATACCAACCAGCGTACAGACGCTTGATGGATTTATAGATTACGATGATGCTGCTTTGGCGGGATTTGTTTCTCAGTACGGCCTTGCGATGGATCTTGACGATATAAGATTTTGCCGTGACTATTTCCGTAGCGAAAAGCGTGATCCTACTATCACGGAAATAAGAATGATAGATACTTATTGGTCCGACCACTGCCGTCATACAACATTCTTGACGACGATAGATAACGTAAGGTTTGAGGACGAGCTTCTTTCTAAGGCTTATGACGAATATCTCGCGGTAAGAAAGAAGATAGGCAGAACAAAGCCAATAAACCTTATGGATATTGCAACCATTGCAACGAGATATCTTAAGTCAGAGGGTAAGCTTCCAAAGCTTGATGAGTCCGAGGAAATAAACGCTTGTACCGTTAAAATAAAGGTGGACGTTGCGGGAGAAGAGCAGGATTGGCTGGTGCTCTTTAAAAATGAGACGCACAATCACCCAACGGAGATTGAGCCTTTTGGTGGCGCGGCTACTTGTATAGGTGGAGCTATCCGAGATCCGTTGTCGGGTAGATCCTACGTTTACGCGGCTATGCGTGTAACGGGTGCGGCAGATCCCAGAAAGCCTGTTTCCGAGACACTTGCAGGAAAGCTTCCTCAAAGAAAGATTGTTACGACTGCTGCGGCGGGATATTCTTCGTATGGTAACCAGATCGGTCTTGCTACAGGTCAGGTTGACGAGGTTTATCACGACGGATACGTCGCAAAAAGAATGGAGATAGGTGCGGTAATAGCCGCTGCTCCTGCTGAGAATGTACGCCGTGAAGTGCCTTGCGACGGAGACATAATTATTCTTTTGGGTGGAAGAACGGGAAGAGACGGTTGCGGTGGCGCTACAGGTTCGTCTAAGTCCCATACACTTGAATCTCTTGAATCCTGCGGAGCAGAGGTTCAAAAGGGTAATGCGCCCGAGGAAAGAAAGCTACAGAGACTTTTCCGTAACCCTGAGGCATCCAAGCTTATAAAGAGATGTAATGACTTCGGAGCAGGCGGTGTATCCGTCGCTATCGGAGAGCTTGCAGACGGAGTGGATATAAATCTTAATGCAGTTCCTAAAAAGTACGAGGGACTTGACGGAAC
>JAZOON010000166.1:0-14019 GCA_045655045.1 Eubacteriales bacterium
AGGCTTACCCCACAACAGATTTGCGTAATGCTTAACGTATCACTTGACGAAGTAATAAGCGCAATAGCAGACTTTGAAGCTAACGGCACTATTCTCGGTTACAAGACAGTTGTGGACTGGGAAAAGACGGAAAAAGAATCCGTTTCCGCTATGATAGACGTAAAGCTTACCCCCCAGCGCGGTAGGGGCTACGACAGAGTTGCGGAGAAGATATACAACTATCCTGAGGTGAAATCGGTATACCTTATGTCTGGCGCGTACGATCTGTCCGTGCTTATTGAGGGAAAAACTATGAAGGAGGTTGCCTTCTTCGTATCTCAGAAGCTCGCTCCCATTGACGAGGTCATCGCAACGACTACGCATTTCGTTCTTCACAAGTACAAGGATACCGGCGTGCTTTACGACACCGCTTTAGATATTGACGAGAGAGGAAACTGCAACTGATATGGATTACAATAAACTGTTAGCAAAGACCGTGGTAAACACGGAAAAATCGGGCATACGTAAGTTCTTCGATCTCCTTGAAACTATGGACGACGTCGTCGGACTTACTGTAGGTCAGCCTGATTTCGTCACCCCTTGGCATATTCGCGAAGCGGGTATAGAAAGCCTTGAAAAGGGCAAGACGTACTATACGTCAAACGCAGGTACGCTTGATCTTCGTATTGAGATAGACAAATATCTCACTCGCCGCTTCGGAGTATCTTACGATCCCGTAAACGAAATAATTGTAACCGTTGGCGGCAGCGAGGCTATTGACATCGCAATTCGCGCCGTAGTGGAAACGGGCGACGAGGTAATTATCCCCACGCCCTCATTCGTATGCTACGCGCCTATCACGCGTATGGCGGGCGGCACGCCCGTGGTCGTCGAGACGAGAAACGAAGATAAGTTCAAGCTCACGCCCGACGCGCTTAAGGCTGCAATAACGCCCCGCACCAAGCTTTTGGTGCTTCCCTATCCCAACAATCCCACGGGTGCTATAATGACAAAGGAAGAGCTTGAAGGTATTGCCGAGGTGCTCCGTGACACCAACGTGCTCGTCCTCTCCGACGAGATATACGCTGAAATGACCTACGGCAGAGAGCATTGCTCAATAGCGTCCATAGAAGGTATGAAGGAACGCACTATAATAGTAAGCGGTTTTTCCAAGGCTTATGCTATGACGGGTTGGCGTCTCGGATATCTGTGCGCTCCCCAGCCGCTTACCGAGCAAATGCTCAAAATTCATCAGTACTGCATTATGAGCTCGCCCACAACGGCTCAGTTTGCGGCAATCGATGCGCTGAAGAACGGGGACGAGGACGTTAAGATGATGGTTGAAGAATACAACCGCCGCCGCCGTTATATTTATAACGGGCTTAAGGGCATCGGCATCGAGTCCTTTGAACCCGAGGGCGCGTTTTACATCTTCCCCAACATAGGACAGTTCGGTATGTCAAGCGAGGAATTTTGCGACAAGCTGCTTTATCAGCACAGATGCGCGATAGTACCGGGCACTGCGTTTGGCGCAGGCGGAGAAGGCTTCGCAAGAATTTCTTACGCGTACTCTATAAAGCACATTACCCAAGCGCTTGAACGTATAGAAGCGTTTGTTAAAACTCTGTAATACGGTAAAATTGGAGCTGGATTATTTGATTCAGCTCCTTTTTTATCGGACGCGGGGATGCGTCCACCTTTTTTTCGAAAAAGGTGGAGCCAAAAAACTTCTTGACGAAAAAGGTAAAAATTGTGACGAAGTCTGTGTTTCCCCATAATCCGTAGGGCGGGGGCTTGTCTCCCGCCGCGACAAAAACGCACGGCGTGAACCTATACGTTTGTTATAATCTGTAGGGGGCGACGTCCTCGACGCCCCGTAAAACATCCGCACGAAAGTAACACTTGCGCACAGGAACGGCGGCAGCAAGCCACCGCCCTACGAAAGAATGATTATCGCCCGTAACGGACAGTCGAGGACGCCTGTCCCTACAAAGATTGAGCGAATACGGTGAAAATCCGTGTCAGAACCCATTTGCCCAAAAGTTTTTTGGTGCTACCTTTTTTTCAAAAAAGGTAGCGAAAATCTATGAAAACCCGTGTTAAAACCTTATTTTGTAGGGACAGGCGTCCCCGACTGTCCGCGAGACGTTCGCACAAAACGTACGGCGTGAACCTATATGTTTGTTATAATCTGCAGGGGGCGACGTCCTCGACGCCCCGTGAGATGTTTGCGTTAAAATATGAATCCCTCCACCACTTCGTGGTCGGATTTTTTATTTTCTATTGCAAAATGCACTTTAATTTGGTATAATAAAAAAAGTAAAAGGAAAGTGAGGACGGATATGCAGGTAAAAAATTCGGTAAAGGATTACGATATCGTAATAAATATGAAGCGCCCCAAGCGAAGAAAGCCAAAACGCCCAAACTTATTTTTCAGAACTCTTTTGAAGGTCGTGTCTGCTCCCGACCTTGCTGCGACGAGGTTCAAGGTGGAAAAAATAGGTATGGAAAGGCTGCCCAAGGATACCCCCGCTCTTTTCCTTATGAACCATTCAAGCTTTATCGACCTTGAAATAGCGGCAAGTATTTTGTATCCGCGCCCATTTAATATCGTCACAACGCTTGACGCATTTATCGGTAAGGACTGGCTTATGCGGCAGATAGGCTGTTTTCCGACCAGAAAATTCGTAACGGATATAGGTCTTATCAAGGACATAAATTATTGCATAAAAAAGAACAACACCTCAGTGCTTATGTATCCCGAAGCAGGATATTCGTTTGACGGCAAGTCAACCGTGCTTCCCGATTCTCTGGCTCATTTTATCAAGCGTCTTGGCGCACCCGTGGTAATGATAGAAACCTTTGGCGCGTTTCACCGCAAGCCGCTTTACAACGAGCTGAAAGCGAGAAAGCTTCCCGTTTCCGCGCAGATGCGCTACGTTCTCTCCCCTGAGGATATCGAGGCAAGATCGACAGACGAGATAGCAAGTATTCTCCGTGAGCAGTTCTCGTTCGACGCCTTTCGCTGGCAACAGAAAAACAGCTTGAAGATAAGCGAGGATTTTCGCGCTGACGGACTTCAGCGTCTGCTATACAAATGTCCGAATTGCGGCGAAGAAGGAAAGACCGTCGGCAAGGGAATTTATCTTGAATGCTCGGCTTGTCACAAAAAGTGGGAGCTGACGGAATACGGCTTTATGCGCGCGACCGAGGGCGTGACGGAATACGCTCATATCCCCGATTGGTTTGAATGGCAGAGAGGCTGTGTAGCCAAGGAAATAACGGACGGACGGTACGGCTTTTGCGAGGACGTTGATATTTATATGATAGTAAATACCAAGGGAGTATATAAGGTCGGCGACGGTAAGCTTGAGCATTCGACCGACGGCTTCCGTCTTACGGGCTGCGACGGCAAGCTCGATTATACCCAAAACTCCGTTTCGCTTTATACCGTCAACGCTGACTTTTATTGGTATAAGCTCGGAGACGTTATAAGCATCGGAAATATGGATGCTCTGTATTACTGCATCCCCAAGGACAGCACAGTCCCCGTTGCAAAGGTACGTCTTGCAACCGAAGAAATATATAAGACGCTAAAAAACAAATAATGCATTAAAGATAAAAAAACGCAAATGCTAATACCGAAAACAATTTGGAGGTATCAGCGTGAGCGGTTATACGAAAAAAACGAAATACCGCATCGTGAAACGGGTTCTCGATGCGGTGTTTTCTTTTATACTCATTATTTTTCTTTTGTTGCCTATGGCTTTAATCTGGATCGCCGTGAGGCTCGACACCCCGGGAAAGGGCATCTTTCGTCAGATAAGAGTGGGAAAGGACGGTCGCCTTTTTGAATGCTTGAAATTCAGGACTATGTATACCTCAGCTCCGCCGTGCCTTGCGTCCTCGAAGTTTCACGACGCGCAGAATTACGTAACGCCCGTAGGCAAATTTCTACGCCGAACGAGCCTTGACGAGCTTCCACAGCTTTTCAACGTGCTTCGCGGAGATATGAGCCTTGTCGGTCCGCGACCGCTCATTCTTGCGGAGCGTCACGTCCACGAGGGGAGAAAAAAGCACGGTGTTTACAGTATTCGCCCCGGTATCACGGGACTTTCTCAGATAAGCGGCAGAGACAACGTCTCAGACGACGAAAAGGTACTGCTTGACGCAAAATATCTTTACGAATTCGGAATTATGCAGGACGTAAAAATCCTTGCAAAAACAGTGGGAAAGGTCATAAACGGCGAGGGAAACAGGCGTTAGATAAATTTTCCTCTTATCATTATTTTGTCTATATCGAGTTTTTCTTGGCTTCCAAGGAACAGGATATCCGCGCGTTTGCCGATATCTATCGAGCCGAGTCTGTCAAATTCACCTATCTCCTTGGCGGGATTTTCCGTTGCGCAGAGTATAGCGTCCGTCAAGGGAATTTCGCAAAAGTCTATGAGGTTATTCACTGCTCTGTCGAGCGTAAGCGTGCTTCCCGCAAGCGCTCCGTCGGTGGTATACGGAATACCGTTCTTCACCGTTACGGCGTTTCCGCATATAGAATATCCGTCACCGTCAGGACAGCCAGTGGCTTCCATTGAGTCGGAAACGAGCACCGTCCTATCTGCTCCGAGCATTGAATATGCAAGATTTATCATCTGGGGAGCTACGTGTATTCCGTCGCAGATAAGCTCCGCGAACGAATTACCCGTAAGCGCCGCGCATACAGCACCGCCGTCTCTGTGATGCAAGGGCGGCATAGCGTTGAAAAGGTGAGTATACGCAGTCACTCCCCTTTGCTCCGCGAGCCTCGACTGCCCATAGGTGGCTTCGGTGTGACCGAGTCCAAGCGTTGCTCCAAGCTCCAGTGCTTTATTGGAAAAGCTGCCGTCCGTATCAAGCTCGTAAGCCGCGCTTACGTGTAAAGGCTTATATTTTGCGAAAGCGCCCAGCTCATCGGCGCAAAGCTCGCTTATAAGACGCTCCGCGTGAGCGCCTTTTTTATTTGGATTGAGGTATCTCCCCTCAAGGTGAACACCAAGAAGCTCTGCCTCACTTTCGCAAGGCACAAAAGCGCACACCCTGTCTGCCGCCTCTGTCATTTGCTCAAGGGGCGCTGACGCAAGAGTGGGCATTACGACGGTAACTCCATGCGCGGCAAAATCCTTTGCCATAACATGGAGCGCGTCTCTGTCAGCCTCATTGAAATCATACCCTGCTCTTCCGTGTGTATGCACGTCGATAAGTCCCGAGACAACTGCCTGTCCATTGGCATCAAAAATATCCGTATCTGTACTATCTATATCACCTATATCGGCAATAATACCGTCAGTTATCAATATATCCTTTTTCTCAAAGCATCTTTTTGCGTTAACGTATACGTTTGCGTTTTTTATAAGCATATCAAAATCCAACCTTCAAAAGTTATTACTATGATTATAGCACGAAATTCGGGTAAAGTAAAGACTTTTTTAACACAAAAAACGTAAAGCTCTTTCTACTGACAATTCAGTCAAGCTAAGAAAGGGCTTTACGTTATGCGCTTTGGCGTTGAAATACGTTTAAATGCTCACTTGCATGAGCTCTTAAAAGTTTCGGTCAATCGTCAAAATTTATTCTTTCTTCCTCAATAACGAGAGGTCTGTTCATAATTCTCGCGTTCATTGATATGATATATTCGCCAAGGAATCCGATAAAGAACAGCAATATTCCGCCGACGAAGAAGGTGGTAAGTATTATAGGCGCGGTTCCCGTAGTGAAGAACACGTAAGGATTTATAAGCTTAAGTATCAGGCACACTAGTCCTGCAAGAACGCTTCCGCCGCTCATAAGCATTCCAAGAAAGGATGCAAGTCTCACGCCCGCCTTGGTATACGACGTAAACGAAAGCATCGCCGCATCGTAAAGGCTGAAGAAATTGTTGCTCGTCTTACCCGCGCGCCTTTGCGCCTGCTCGTACTCTATCTTCTTTATCTTAGGTCCAAGCTCCGCAACTATTCCTCTTATAAAGGGCGTGGGGTCGCCAAGCTCACGAAGGACCTTTATAAAGCTCTTATCGTAAAGACCAAAGCCCGTGAAATGCTCTATCTGCTCGACCTTTGAAAGCTTCTTTATCGTCTTGTAGTAAACGGAGCGCAGCCAATACATAAGCTTGCTTTCCTTGCTCGACGTCTTTACGGCGCAAACTATTTTATATCCGTTCTCCCATTCCTCAATAAGTCGGGGTATCATCTCAACGGGGTCCTGAAAGTCACAGCAAACGCTTATCGTACAATCGCCAGTCGTCTGGCAAAGTCCGTAATACGGAGAATTGAACTGTCCAAAATTCTTTGAGTTGAATATTGCTCTTATCTTCTTGTTTTTTGCGCATATCTCTCTCAATTTCTCGCGCGTTGTATCGAGCGAGCAGTTGTCGATAAAAAGTATTTCGTAATCGTACTGCGGAAGCTTTTCAAGCTCCGCAACGAGCGCCTCGCTCATGGGTATAACGTTTTCTTCCTCGTTATAGCAAGGCACCATTATGCTTATCTTTTTCATTTTTGATCCTTATTCCTTTCCTTTCGGTACCATTCCACGGTAGCCTTTATTCCCTCTTCAAAGCTTACCTTTGATTTAAATCCAATGTCTTTTTCAAGCTCCGTCGTATCCGCGCAAAGGTACATTACCTGTCCCTCTCCGTACGGAATATCGCCAAGTCCAAGCTCCGCGTCCGGTGCAACGCAATCCCTCAGTATCCCGATATACTCGTGAAGCGGTCTTGCGTTTCCGCTGCCAAGGCAGTATACTCCTCCGTCCTTGCCACCAAGGGCGAGCTCGACCATAGCTCTTGCCGTATCCGCGCTATACATATAATCCCAGATCTGTTCTCCTGCGGTAAAGGACGGGCGCTCTCCGTCGGAAAGCTTTTTTACGGTAGACGCTATAAGCGATCTTTCACCGTCGTAAGGTCCGTACACGCTGAGTATTCTTACCCATACGTGCTTCATTCCAAGGCTGTGGCACATACTTCTGCTCATATGTCCCGCGCAAAGCTTTGCCATTCCGTAGCCATTTTCGGGGAAGGTCGGCGTCCTTGAATTCAGCTTGCCCTCTGCCCTTCCGTACTCCGCCTGAGAGCCCGTACCGAGGAATACCCGACAGCCCATTCTATGAGCGAGCGAAACTGCGTCAAGCGTATATTTTACGTTTGTATTCTGCAAGTACATATCGTTGCGTGTCGCTCCCGTAGTACCGTCCCACGCGAGATGAAAAAACATATCGTACTTTTCCTCTCCCACGTCAAAGGCAGACATATCGGCAAGCGAGCATTCGACCTTTTTCACAAGAGGTCCTTCCTCGATATTCGCCGCTCTTGCAGAGCCCTTGCGGCAAAGCACCGTCACCTCTATCTCACGTCCTGTCAGCTCGGAGATAAGCGCCATACCAACGGCGCCGGTCGCACCTGTAATTACTGCTCTCATACAAATCCCTTTCTTATATCGTTATATCGTCAATCAGCGACGGCATGCCGTCGCTGAAAAAACTTATTTTATCCAAATACTGCTGCTGACAAATTCGCCTATCTGCTTATCCATACAAGCGGCAACGTCTCCGCCGTCTCTCATACACTTTGACCACTCAACTGTTGCCCTGATAGCGCCGTCAAGATTCCAAACAGGCTTCCAATCGAATACCGTCTTTACCTTGGAGCAATCAAGCTTCAGAAAATTAGCCTCGTGAGGTCCACCGTCATAACGGTTTATCCACTTCATTCCCTCGCCCCACGTATTGCAGAACAAGTCAACGAGCGCGCCCGTCTTAAAGCAATCGCAATCGTCGGGACCTACGTTGTAATACCCCGCGTACTTTCCGTCCTCGTACTGCATCTGCGCTATCATAAGATAAACGCAAACGGGCTCAAGCACGTGCTGATACGGGCGTGTAGAATGGGGATTTCTGACTATAATATCTCTCTTATCCATAGCAGCTCTTACGCAGTCGGGTATTATTCTGTCGTTGGCAAAATCTCCCCCGCCTATAACGTTACCCGCGCGCGCCGTGGATATAGCGACGTGACCGTCGGCAAAAAAGCTATCCTTATAGCTGTGCGTCACAAGCTCTGAGCAGGACTTGCTGTTGGAATACGGATCAAAGCCGTCAAGCGGCTCGTTCTCGCGGTATCCCCACTCCCACTCGTTGTTTTTATACACCTTGTCGGTGGTTACGTTAAGAAACGACTTCACACAGTCCGAAAGCCTTACGCACTCAAGGATATTCACCGTTCCCATAACGTTTGTCTCATAAGTATACTTCGGCTGCTTATAGCTGTCTCTTACTATAGGCTGCGCCGCAAGGTGAAGAACTATCTCGGGCTGCACCTCGTCAAAAACAGCCTTGAGCGCGTCGAAATCTCTTACGTCGCCGATTATGGAATTCATTCCCTCTCCGATATTCGCCATATCAAACAGAGACGGCTCAGTAGGGGGAGTGAGCGAAAATCCCGTAACCTGCGCGCCCGCGTTCTTGAGTATCTTACACATCCAAGAGCCCTTAAAGCCCGTGTGACCCGTAACTAAAACACGCTTACCCTTATAAAATTTAAGATCAAGCATCAGTCTTCCCACCTCTTCCAGGGAGCTTCTCCGCTCGCCCAGATCTTTTCAAGATTGTCTCTGTCCTTCTGCATATCCATACACTGCCAGAAGCCGTCGTGCTTAAAGCCCATAAGCTGTCCATCCTTCGCGAGCTGCTCAAGAGGACTCTTCTCAAAAACGGTGGCGTCGTTTTCAATATAGTCGAGAACCTTAGGATCAAGGACCATATAACCGCCGTTTATGGGGTTTCCGTCGATATCCTTCTTTTCTCTGAACGAAGAGATAGCAGAGCTGTCCTTTGCCATTTTTATAACGCCAAAGCGCTGTCCTGCGCTTACAACCGTCATGGTAGCGAGCTTTCCGTGCTCGTTATGGAATTTTACAAGAGCGTCTATATCAACGTCCGAAACGCCGTCGCCGTAAGTCATAAGGAATGGCTCATCGCCAAGATATCTCTTTATTCTCTTAAGACGTCCGCCCGTCATAGTATTAAGTCCCGTATCCGCTACGGTAACCTTCCACTTTTCGGTATAGGTCTTATGAACCTTGAGCTTATCGGTGCTGTTGGTAAAGTCAAAGGTTACGTCAGAATGATGTATAAAATAGTTGTTAAAGAAATCCTTTATTACCTGCTGCTTATATCCTGCGCATATAACGAACTCGTTGAAACCGTACGAGGAATAGTACTTCATAATGTGCCACAGAATGGGCATTCCGCCTACCTCTATCATAGGCTTGGGCTTAAGATGTGACTCCTCCGATATTCTCGTTCCAAAACCGCCTGCGAGTATTACGACCTTCATAAGTAAATTACCTTTCTTAAATTCATATTTATCGTTGGTGGCAAATATGCTTCTTCGCATACACCAGTATTATATCACAGCTTTGTATTTTTGTCAACCGTTTGTTCAACTTTTTGTCGAATTTTTGACAAAAAATCACGCATTTTTTACTTCACCTCACGCCGCTATCAAGTCTCTCTTTCTCTCCCGTACCGATTTCAGCGCGAGGCACGGCGTTCTCCGAAAGGATTTTTTGCAGCGCGGTGGGCGTATAAAGCGTTTTCTTGAATATCTTCTCTCCAAGCTCTATTTTCCTGCGGCTGTCGCCAAGGTCGGCAAGCACGACCTTATTACACGGATAAAAAAGAAGTATTGGTGTCACCGTCTTCCCCGCCCTGACCTTAAAATTCTCTTGCGTCGGTCTTGCGGTACGCTCTATCCCCTTTACGGTGTGTCTTTGAGCCTTATCCGTTTTCATAGGGTCGTCCACTCCGTAGGTCTCGTAATATTGCCCGTTTCTCTTAATAACGAGCGTGCTGTTTCTATTCGCCGTTGACCACAGCTTCACGGGATACGCGTGAGTTTTATTCTGTATAATCAAGTCGTATTTTCCTCCGCCGTTCGGAGAAAGGCATACCAATTTACGAAGAGGCTTTACTCTGTAACCGTTTTCAGCCGCAAACGCAACGAGTCTGCGAAGCATTTTTCTCCGTTTTATAACGACTGCTACGTATGGTGACGACAATCCCAATATCAGCAAAATAACAAGTATCAAAAAAAGCATATTTTACTTCCTTTCGTTTTATACCTATATTCTACCATATCGGAGAGAAAAAGTAAACCTCTGAATATTAAATATCCTTATTTTTTCAAATTTATTCCGACAAATCCAAAGGCGTCGAGCCTCGATACTCTGACGCTCTTTCCCTCGAGCGTTCCATCTCCGCCTATAAATTCTGCCGACGAATATTCTTCTCCAAGCACGATCTCGGTATCGGTCTCGGCATCGGCGGACAAATTCCAGATTCCGACGCAAAGCTCTCCGTCAGCCTCCTTACACATAAGGTATGCGTGCGGTGTTTTTACGCATTTCGCGGGCAGCTCTTTTCCGCAAAGCCAGCTTACGGCACATGCTATCTGCTCGGATTTGAGATACGACAAAAATCCGTGTTTGACCGCCACGGAAATAAAATTCATAACGAAAAATCTTTGTCCGTCCGCATTCTCATAAAGGTATGCCGCGGGCGTTTTGCCAAGAACGTCACCACAAAAGCGCGGTGCTTCGGAAAGATAATTACTAAGCACCTCTGCCCTCTCGTCAAGCGTTACCTCGCGGTATCCGTCACAGTCCAAAATAAAGTGGATATACCCGTTGCCGAAGCTCTCACATCCTACCGTGATCTTGTCCCCGACAGAAGCAAGTCCCACGTCAACGCCCCTCTTTTTAAGAGCGACCGCCCCCGCAAGATCGGTTATTACTCCGTTTTTGAAATCGTCTCCCTCAAGATATCTCGCGTACTCGCCAAAGGCGGCTACGGGCATATCTCCCCTGTCGTACTGAGTGGGTATTCCGAGCTGCGACAGCACTCTGCCCGCCTGCGTGGAGACAAGCTTGTGCGTGTATTCGTACTTATCCGTACCGAAAGCGTATTCCATATCCGTCTCACGAAATACTCTGCCGCTTGAAAACACTCGTACACCCACAGCCCGTTTGTCCGAAAAATGCTCCTTTATCCTTCGGTATAACGGCTTGTTTTTTACGTGGGTGTCAACGTATCCCGTTTCGTAATCCGCGGGGGTATAGTAATCAACGGCGTATTTAAGTATACCGTCGTGCCCTCCGTTTGCAAGCATCGCCGTATCGAATAATTCAAGGTACGCCGCCGACACCGCCGTTCTCGGACGCGGAAATACGTCGCCTTCGCTCATAAGCTCTATTCCCGAGTTTTCAAGAATTTTCGCCTGATGTCTTTCAAGCTCGATCACCTCGGAGAGCTTCATAGGATAGTCCTCATACCAATCCCAATACGGCGCGCCTATGGTTCTCAAAAACGGCTTGGTGCTTCCCGCGAATATATACGAAAGCCTACGCGCGTCCGTTCCCTCAACTCCGTACCCCGAAAGATTAGCGCAAAAGCCTATTCTTATATTCGGATCTACCCCGTCCACAGCTCGCCTAATAGCGGATGCGTAATTTTCAAGTCCTCTCCCCATTACGGAATACCATATCCGTCGCTCCTCGCTTTCGGGCTCTCCGCAAGCCATTTTGGCAATTTCGTCAAGCGAATAGCCCTCGCCGTACATATCCCGAAGAAGCTTTTCGTGCCACGGACAAAAGCAGCCGTGAAGTCCGTTTTCGTCTCTCGAATATTTAAAATCGTCGTCGTACATTATAAGGTCGGGAGAAAGCCTTGCTATATCCCTTGCAAGCTCAGAGGCAAGCTTCAAAAAATCTTCGTCGGCGTGACAAGTCCACGTTTTATGAGCGATGCCACGAGAATTGACCTTTTTCTGAAATTCGTTTTTATCCTTGACGATAGACGACCACAGCCACACCCCCACCTCGTAGCCGTGAGATCTGAAGAAATCTATCTTATCGCCAAGGTCGTCAAGCACCGCTTTTCTTACCGCGATATCGGTATGATAAGCAGAAATGGCAATAAATACTCTCCTTGCGTCCAGACGCTCAAGCTCGTGAAGGGTTTTGAGTTTATTTTCTTCCCCGATATTAGCGCACATCACGGGAACGCTTATTTTATATTCTTTCATTTTTCGCACCGCCTCTACGATTTTAGTATAATCTACCACAGTTGATATTCAATGTCAAAGCTATAGCAGATTTTTCATATTCTTAGCAGAAAAGTGCAATCTTTTTTATTTTCGGAAGATATAAGCGTCCGTTTCTTCCCTTACCTCTCTCCACATTCCAAGGAGAACGCAAAGATTTATAACGGTCATAGCGCCCATAGCGAGGTCGGAAAGCTCCCACACCGTATCCGCAGATATGATGCACCCAAAGGCAACGCAAGCGCAATAAATCACGGGAAACAGCTTTGGTATCCACTCTTTATTTTCAAAATACCCTGAAGCAACCGTTCCGTAATGCGCCCAGCATATTACGGTGGCAAAGCCGAAGCAAACGACCGATGCGCCGATAAATACCGATGCAAAATCTCCGAGAGATTTCGCGTACGCTCCGACGGTCATCATAAGGTAGCTTCCGCCGTATTCAAGCGCGGCACCGTAGTTCATTATCAGGCAGATCGCCGTCATAGTACACAGCACGACGGTGTCCGCAAAGACCTCGAATATTCCCCAAGTGCCTTGCTTGGCGGGTATATCGCAATTGGCTATTGCGTGGGCGGCGGGAGCCGTACCGCACCCCGCCTCGTTTGACACGAGTCCTCTCATAACGCCGTACCTCACGGCGGTAAAAAAGGCGTATCCCCCAACTCCGCCAACGGCAGCCCTTGGTGCTAAGGCAG
This sequence comes from Eubacteriales bacterium, assembly GCA_045655045.1. GTDB lineage: Bacteria > Bacillota > Clostridia > Oscillospirales > CAG-272 > HGM12713. Next base: position 12,811 of record JAZOON010000166.1, read on the forward strand.
AGGATACGATAAGTCCGAGCGCGTCCTTAGCTCTATCTATATCCATAAGCATTACGGCAAGTGACATCGCTATATATCCGAATGACATTATCGGAACAAGATATTCCGTAAGTGCAACCATCGTGCCGCTTCCCTTTTTCAGCATAACAAAGGTAAGTATGCAAAGAACTGCTCCCACAAGGATAGGCGACACGCCGAACACACCCTCTGCCGCCTCGGCTATCGCGTTGGATTGAAGCATACTTCCCATTGTCAGCGCGTTTAGAAGAAAGAACGCCGCAAAAATACCCGCCACGGCTTTTCCAAGCTTAAACAGCCCCTTTTTCTCGAAGAAAGCCTTTATGTAGAACATAGACGAGCCGTACGGTCTGCCCTTTTCGTCATACCTTCGGTAACGCATAGCCAGAACTATCTCCGCGTATTTCAGCACCATAGCCACAAGTGCGCTCACCCACATCCAGAACACCGCGCCAAAGCCACCGAGATATATTGCCGACGCAACCCCGACTATATTCCCGACGCCAAGAGTTCCCGCAAGCGCAAGAGTGACCGCCTTCCCCGACGATATCCCGCTCGTCCTTTTGTCCGATTTAAGTCCTCTTATGACGGCTTTCGGCTTGAACAGGTGAAAAAATTTCAGTCTGTAGCCATAGAACAGCCCCGTCAGTAAAAGAAGCGCGGGGACGGCAACGCCCGACAGTATTGCGTTTATCTTATCCACCATAAATATCCGCCTTTCGACTAAATAATCTTTTTGAGGTTTGCTAAATGTTAAATAAATGTTAAATATACAAAAAAGACTTGATTTTTCTAAAAAATGGTGTAAAATATGTTATGGGTTAGCACTCTTGAGTTTTGAGTGCCAAATTCCAGAATTTACACTCGATATTAATTTTTATTATAGGGAGGAAAGAAAAATGACAATCAAACCATTGGCTGACAGAGTTGTTGTAAAGCTCGTCGAGGCAGAGGAAAAAACCAAGAGCGGACTTATACTTACGGCTTCCGCACAGGAAAAGCCTCAGGTTGCAGAGGTCGTTGCGGTCGGTCCCGGCGGTCTCGTTGACGGAAAAGAAGTAGTTATGACGGTTAAGGTGGGCGATAAGGTTATCACGTCCAAGTACGCGGGAACTGAGGTAAAGGCTGACGGAGTTGAATATAATATCGTTCGTCAGGCTGACATTCTCGCAATCGTTGAGTAATCCACAA
>JAZOON010000167.1:0-2203 GCA_045655045.1 Eubacteriales bacterium
ACCGTTATCGTTAACCTCGTCGTATGTGCGCTTCGAATATGTACCATTAGTACCGAAAATATACTCGAAAAGCTCTTCTATAACGCCGTTGCCGTTAGCCATACGGCTGATCTGGGAATAGTTGATAACTGCGCCTACCACGTTGTGAGTACGCGCGGTGGTGGCGGATATTACGCTGCCAACTTTATCCTCTTCAACAGGAATAATCTCCTTGTTACAGCCAGAACAGAAGCCCGCGCCGTCAAGGATATGTACGTGAGTTTTACAAGCATCGCACTCGCCGTTAACATCCTCGTCAACGTGGAGCGACTCCTCGTCCTTCTCGTTTATGTGGGAGCAGGTAGCCGCCTTCCAATGCTTATCCTCAGTGATGGTCCACTCGGAACTGAAGGTGTGAATATGCTCACCCTTATAAGAGCAAACGTCACAGGTGCCGTCCTCGTTAGCGTCAACGTGAGCTTCACTCTCGCTGCGGAACTCGCCGTGCTCGCAGTCGGTGGGGTGCCAATGACCGTTCGCGTCGCTATCCCATGCCTCGATGAGAGGATGCTCACATTTCTTACAGGAGGCAAGCGCGCTAAGCGCGACAGCCAGGATACAAAGGAAGGTTAAAACCTTTCTTTTCATAATAAACCTCCGATTTGAAATAAAATTCAAAATTCGTTATACTCGAATTAAAAACACGTTTATTACACTTTTTACCTTAATATAAAGTATTATAGCACAGGTTTTTTATTTTCTCAATACTTTTTTTGAATTTTTTCCATTTTTTTGAATTTTTTTGCATGTTTTTATATGCTGTATTTGAATATTTATGCATTTTATGAATAAATTCAATAATTTGCATTAAAATATTACATTTACTCGTAATATCCGCAGGCGAAGAGCCACTGGGAGTCCTCGTAAGCGTCAATTCCGCTCCTCTCTACCCAACCGTCACCGTCTGCAAAGTATCTTTGGGAAATCGCAAATTTCTGCAAAAACTCTGCAAGTTCAGGAGTCACAGGAACAACACCGTCCGCGTTTGCAATCTGTGCGTAACCCTTCTTGCCAATCATATCCACGGGACATGGTGTGCAGCTCGAATGGCAGGTCGCACAACCGGGAGGACATGCCTTCGGCTCGCCTTCGGGAACTCCTACGTGACAGGGACAGCTGTTTATGCAGTAGAATCCTGCGGAGGCTACCGCATCAAATCCCTCGATAAACTGCTTATAATTCTCGGTGCCGTTTACGGTCAACGCATTATTTCCAACCGACTCTAGCTCCGTGAACGCCTTGTCAATATAATTGCACGGCATAGCGATATAGGCAACGAGAATAGGACCGTATCCGTTGGTTTCAGGATATTTATCCTCGTCATAAACGTGATACACACCGTCGCCGCCCTCGCTCTTTTCCCACACCTTATATCTATCCTCGTCAAAGATGTATGAGGAGGTGGTGTTCTTATAAAGAGTTTCGGCACCCTTTATTGTTCCGCCGGCAAGCGCGTTGAAGGAGTCAAAATCAAAGCCTGACCAATCGAATTTAGGTACTACTATGGTTTTTTCGGTTCGGCCGAGGTCAAATCCTCCGTTGCGCTTAACTGCGAAGGTATACGTCACGGGGTAAACTCCGCTCTTGGTTTCCGCAGAAACCGCAAAGGTAAAGGTCTGCGAGCCGCCGGTGCTTATCATTTCATCGGCTATTTCGATAGTGTGAACGAAATTTCTCGTAAAGCTGCCGCACTCGCCAACGTCGGTGACGGTGTACGCGCCGTACTTATACGCAGACGATCCGAGATACGCCGTGCAAATGGGGTTCACCTCGTCAAGCGCGGTGTCTGCCCAGCTTTCTATGGTATAAGTACCGCTTACCTGCGGGGCAAACTCAAAATAAACCTTTTGTATAAGCGAGCCGTCATTGTCAGCATCAAGCACGTCCTCTTTTATGGTAACGGAATACACTCCCGTGCCGCTAATATCATAGCAGCTGTAAAGGCCCGTACCCGAGCCAACCACCAGGTTCAAGTCGTACATCTCTATTACTACGTGGCGGCTGTCGTTGGTTGCAACATACGCATTGGAATCATAGGCATATCCCGAAGGGGTGCTCGAGAGAGTAACTCTGTAATCACCGTCAAGTCCGTCTATCGTAGCAGTTCCCATAGAATCGATCGGAGCTACGTGGATATTATATCCGTCGTTCCAATATACGTTTA
>JAZOON010000168.1:0-1750 GCA_045655045.1 Eubacteriales bacterium
TCTTGCCAAATGTGACAGCCACTTTTGTATTATTTTGTCATTTTTTCCTGCTTTATCTTATGGTCGATAACGTGTCTTGAAGCAAGCTCCTTCTTTACGTCGTCTATCGAAATGCCCATTTGTATCATAAGCACCATAACGTGGTAAACGAGATCTGCTATTTCATACACCGTCTCTGCCTTATCGTCAGCCTTACCCGCTATAATGACCTCGGTGCATTCCTCGCCGACCTTTTTAAGTATCTTATCTATTCCCTTATCAAAAAGGTACGTGGTATACGAGCCTTCCTTTCGCTCTGTCTTTCTGCCCTCAATGACCTTCATAAGCGCATCAAGAGAAAATTCCTCGCTCTCCCCGCTATACACAAGCTCGTTGAAGCAAGAATCCGTACCCGTATGACAAGCAGGTCCGTCCTTATAAACGGTTACCGTAAGCGCGTCTCTGTCGCAGTCGGTAACGATAGAAACGATATGCTGTTTATTTCCCGACGTTTCTCCCTTTCTCCAAAGGCACTTGCGTGACCTAGACCAAAAGCAGGTAGTTCCCTCTTCCATGCTGATCTTAAGGCTCTCTGCGTTCATATAAGCAACCGTCAACACCTTTTTGGATATAGCGTCAACCACTACCGCGGGAATAAGTCCGTTTTCATCAAATTTAAGCTGTTCTACTGTTATCATTTTATACCTCAATTATATTCTTACGTTTATTGAATTGTCCTCAAGCGTTTTTTTCAGATCTCTTATATCGACTTCTCCGAAATGGAATATCGAAGCCGCGAGCCCCGCGTCTACCTTTGGCAGCGTCTTAAAGAGCGTAATAAAGTCCTCTTTGCAGCCCGCGCCTCCCGATGCTATAACGGGAACGTTTACCGCATCGCACACCGCCGCAAGCATTTCAAGGTCAAAGCCTTTCTTCACGCCGTCGGTATCAATACTGTTAACTACGACCTCTCCCGCGCCGTTTGCAACGCATTTTTTTATCCACGAAATTGCTTCCATTCCCGTGTTCTCTCTGCCGCCCTTGGCGAAGACGCGGAAAGCTCCGTCAACTCTCTTTATATCAACGGAAAGCACCACGCATTAGTCGCCGTATTTTTTCGCAGCCTCGCCAACGAGCGAGGGATTTCGTATAGCTCCCGAATTGACGCTCACCTTATCCGCGCCGCATTTCAGCACGCGGTCAAAGTCGTCAATGCTGTTTATTCCGCCGCCAACCGTCAGGGGAATAAACACCTTGCTTGCCGTTTCCTTTAGTATGTCCGTAAAAAGTGCTCTTCCCTCAAAAGACGCTGTTATGTCGTAAAACACAAGCTCGTCCGCCCCGCACTCGCTATAAAATTCAGCAAGGCTTACGGGTGAGGACACGTCGGCAAGACCGAGAAAATTCACGCCTTTTACTACGCGTCCGTCCTTGACGTCAAGACAAGGTATGATTCTTTTGGCAATCATCTCTTACCTCCCGACAAAGCTATAGCTTCCTCAAGGTCTACCGCTCCCGTATATATCGCCTTTCCGACGATAGCGCCGTAAATTCCCATCTCCGTCAAAGCTCTTACGTCATCAAGTGACGAAACTCCGCCCGAGGCTATGATGTTCATACCGAAGCGCGCCGAAAGCTCACGGTAAAGCTCAACGTTGGTTCCCGACATCATTCCGTCCTTGGAAATATCCGTGCAAATTATTGTACTGAGTCCCATTTCGGAAAGCTGTTTGCAAAAATCAAAACAAGAAAGCTTGCTGACCGCAAGCCA
>JAZOON010000169.1:0-7528 GCA_045655045.1 Eubacteriales bacterium
ACGCTTAAAAATTACGAAAGCTCTTGACATAATCTCTCCTTTGGGTTATAATTATCTCATACGTATAATTATATCACTAAATTGTGAATATTTCAAGCATTTTTGGAGGATAGAATGAATATATACGAATGTTCTCCTCGCAGAAATTACAAGAGGCTGTCGGGACTGGTGGCATTGCTTATGGCGGCGGCGTTCTTTAAAGAGAAAATAACCGTCAGATGCGTCGTGGGACTTATTGTCGCGTTTGTCGGATTGCTTATAATAAATTTGCTTTGACTGTAGCGGAGACTTTTTATGGAAGAAAAAATAAAGATATACGCACTTGTCGGTCCGACGGCGAGCGGCAAGAGCGCGCTTGCCTTGGAGCTTGCCGAGCACTTTGACGGTGAGATAGTGTCCTGCGATTCTATGCAGGTATACAAAAGAATGAATATAGGTACTGCAAAGCCTACGAAAGAGGAAATGCAAAGAGTGCCGCACAGTATGATAGATGTCGCTGAGCCGACTGACAGCTTTTCCTGCGCGGACTACGTGTCTATGGCTGATGCGGTGATAAGAGATATACACAAAAGAGGGAAAAAGGCGATAGTCTGCGGCGGCACGGGACTTTATCTGGATTCTCTTCTGAGGGGCGCGGATTTCAAAGAGGGGATAACTGACGAAAATCTGCGCGCGGAGCTTATGGAGTTTGCAAGAGTAAACGGAGCGCAGGCACTTCACGACGAGCTTGCAAGGGTCGATGCGGCGAGTGCCGCGGAGATACACCCGAACAACGTAAAAAGAGTGGCGAGAGCCATAGAGGTGTTCAGACTTGGCGGAGTGCCGAAGTCCGAGCTTGACAGACAGTCAAGGGAGGGCGCAGGCAGGTTTGATATAAGCTGTATAGGACTTTTTTATTCAGACAGAGCCGAGCTTTACAGACGTATCGAGCAAAGAGTTGACGTTATGATTTCCGAGGGACTTGAGAGGGAGACGAGAGAGCTTCTTTCGGAGGGCGTTTTTGATAAAAACGCGACGGCGGCGCAGGCTATAGGATATAAAGAGCTGCTTGGCTACGTAAGAGGAGAGGAGACGCTTTCTGCGGCGGTGGACAGGCTCAAGACCGCTACGAGAAGATACGCAAAAAGGCAGATAACCTGGTTTGGCGCAAAGCCTTACGTTAAACAGCTCGACGTTTGCGGCAACGAGGGTAAAAAAACATTTGAAGAGATTGTAAATATTGCGGCTAAATACTTTTTTTATTCGTGATTTTGTGTTAAAATAGTATATGAATATGTAATCCTTTGTTTGAAAGGATATGAATATGGTAAAAAAGGCAAAGGGCGGAATAAAACAACGCGTGTTTGCACTCGTTTTGGGTGTTGCGGTGCTTGTTTATACGGTGTATCACGTCGCAAGTCTTTTCGGAGAGGATATATCGACTATAACCACGGGAATAAGCACAGAGACTACCGTTATTGACGGTAAGGGATACATTTTCCGTGACGAGACTCCCCTTTATTCCGATTATAGCGGCGTGGCTGATTACCTGAAGGGCGACGGCGCAAAGGTATCTATCGGAGAGGAGCTTGCGCAGATAAGAGAAAACGGCACGACCTCATCAAGAAGCTTGCTTAAATATCTTGATGACAGAATAGAGATACTCGAAAGAAGCGTGGATGCGTACGCGGACCTGTCAAATCTCCCCGAGATAAACGACGGTACGGCTGATGCTTATTATGCTTTGGCTGGGATGCTTGCGTCGGGCGACACGGGCGGTATATCCGAGCAGGCGGACAAGCTGCTTATGAATATGAACCGTCACAGTATTGCGACGGAGAAGGATGCTTCCCCCGTTCGGAACACGCTTGAGGAAATGAAGGACAGGCGCGACTCCATTCTTAACAACAACGGAGTGAGCGTTGTCGAATACGCGACGGAAAGCGGATATTTTTATTCCTACGCCGACGGGTATGAAAATAAATTTACAGTGGAAGCCGCAGATAACATTACGGCGGCGGAGTATTACAAATTGGTTGACGGAAGCGTTCAGGCGGATGCGGCAGTGAGTCTCAAGGCTTACGGAAAGCTTGCTCATTCCGCGCGGTGGCGCTTCGTTATGAGAGCCGCAGAGATACATAAGGGATATTTCAAGGAGGGACAGGAATATACGTTTTCCTTTGCGGAGAATGGAAATATTACTATTCCCATGACGCTTCTGTCGTCGGTTGAGGACGGCATGTACGGCGGAAAGATAATGGTTTTCAGCTCTAACCGTTTGCCGTCGGGTTTTGTATTCGACAGATGCCAGAGCGTGAGCGTTACGGTAAGCTCAACGTCGGGAGTGTACGTGCCGAAATCGGCGGTGCACCGTATGGGCGGCGAGCTGTGCGTTTACGTCCTTAAGGGAAGCGTGGTTAAGCTTCGCCGTATAGACGTCATTTACGAGGGGCGCGACTATTATCTGTGTGACCCCGAAGCGGCAAAAAACGCGAGCCTTGATTACCTTGGAACTAACGAATTGCTTATCACGAAGGGCAACGACCTTTTTGACGGAAGGATTTTGGATTGATTATGGATTATACTTATCTTGACAGAAACGTTGCCGAGGTCAGAAGAAAGATAGATGTGGCTACGGAGCGTTCGGAATTTGACAGAGACGTGCGTATGGTCGCGGCGGTGAAGTACGCGGACGTGGGCGAGATAAATTATCTTTGCGACGCGCTTGGCGTCAGGGATATCGGAGAGAACAGAGTCCAACAGCTTCTTGAGCATTACGAGGGGCTTAACGACAAGAGCGTTAATATACATTTTATCGGCACGCTTCAGACCAATAAGGTAAAATATATCGTGGACAAGGTGTGTATGATACACTCCGTTGATTCGCAAAGGCTTGCGGCGGAGATAGACAAGCAGGCGGCGAAGCGCGGCGTGGTTATGGACGTGCTTGTGGAGATAAACAGCGGAGAGGAAGAAAGCAAGAGCGGTGTGTCACCGAAGGAAGCGGAGGAGCTTTGTATTGCGATAAAGCAATACGGGCACTTAAATCTCAGGGGATTTATGACTATGGCGCCGAGATGCGACAAAAAAGAGGATTATTTGAAGTTTTTTGGAGAAACTTACGCTTTGGCTCTTGACATTTGGACAAAAAAGCTGCATAATATAGGTAGTCCCATTCTTTCTATGGGAATGAGCGAGAGCTTCGAGGAGGCTATCGCGTGCGGAGCCGATACGGTAAGAGTCGGCAGAAGTCTTTTTGTAAAGTAAAAAATAATATAAATATACATTTTTTGGAGGAAAGAACAATGAACTGGAACATTAAAAGAAATAAGAACGTGGCAAACGACGCCGTAGCAAACGACGAAGCCTTTGGCTTTGAGGACGAGGCTATGGACGAGCTTGAGGACGAAGAGGTAGTTGACGCACCCGTAGCGGCAACCGCTATTCCCACTCCCGTAGCACCCAAGGAGCCTATCGGATTTGGCGCATCCATTTCCCTTAAGATAGTTACCCCCAAGAGCTACAAGGAAGCTGCTGAGATCGCAGATTTTCTTATGAACGGTAACGCTGTACTTATAAATATCGACGGTCTTGCTATCGACCAGACCGTTCGTCTCGTTGACTATCTTGCGGGAGCTACGCACGCGGTCGGCGGCTTTATGACCAAGGTTGGAAAGTCCACGATAGTCGTCGCGCCCAAGAACGTTGACGTAAGCAGCATAGAGGCAATGGTTAATAACTGATTTTTGTGACTTTTAAAGCGGGGCTGTCTCAAATTTTTTGAACAGCCCCGATAAAAACGGAGAGGAGATACGCGAATGCTGTACGCGGTTGAAATTATAAAGAGCATAGTAATAATTTTGCTGACGGTCGTGCAGTTTGCAATGCTTATCAGGGCAATACTGTCATGGTTTCCCATTGATAACAGGTTCGTGGATTTTCTCCACGCCATAACGGAGCCGTTTATAATCCCCGTAAGGCTGTTGTTTGAGAAGATGAATTGGTTTTCGGGACTTCCTATAGACGTATCGTTTTTCGTTACGTATCTTCTCATTTCCATAATTCTTATCTTCTTGCCCTGATGAACGTTGCGGAGGATATTTCAAGACTGTACGCAAGGCTTGATGACCTTTGCCGAGCGGCTGACAGGGGAGAGATAGGGCAGAGTGATTTTTTAACGCCGAGGGAGCTTCACTATGCGAGCGCATACCTTGGTCGGCACGGAGTGAGCTATTTGACTTTTGGCGGATACGAGGATGCCGAGCGGAAAAAGGTGTATATTTTGCCCGATTATATGGAGGGAGTTACGAGTGCTGACGAGCTTGACGGTTACGGTCACGCCCATCTTATCGGTGCTGTGAGGGTGAGTAGCGCGGGGTATAGGAAGCTGACGCACCGCGACTATCTCGGATCGGTTTTGGGACTTGGACTTGAAAGAGCCGTGCTGGGCGACATACTTGTGATTGGTGATGACGGCGAGGACGCCGTTATTTTCTGTAATGAAGCGTTGGTCGGATATCTTTGCGATGAGCTTGTCTGGGTAGCGCGAGAGAAGGTCAGATGCGTGGCGGTCGGACTTGCTGAGATAGAGATACCGCCAAGAAGATTTGCCGCTGTAAACGATACCGTTGCTTCACCGAGGACCGATTGCGTGGTTGGCGCGCTTTGCTCGCTCTCAAGAGAAAAGGCAAGGGAAGCGGTGGTTTCGGGACTCGTTGAGGTGGATTTTGAGACGGAGGAGCGCCCCGACAGAACGGTGAGCGCGCCGTGTACGTTGTCCGTAAGGGGATACGGAAGATTTCGCTTGATAAGCGTTGAGGACAAAACTAAAAAGGGCAGATACCGTCTTATCGCGGAGAAATACCTGTGACGGTGCTCCCACGGGAGAATTAATGATTGGTTGGATAATAGTTATCGTCGCTCTTGTGGCGGTCGATCAGGTCACTAAGCTTATGGCATCGAGTATGCTGACGGCGGGTGAGTCGGTTGACGTAATATCGGGAGTGTTCAGGTTTACTTACGTTGAAAACAGAGGCGCGGCGTTCGGTATGCTTTCCGAGCATAGGTGGGTATTTATGGTGCTTTCCACGCTGGCTATAGGCGCGCTTTTAATATACTTGTGGAAATTCCGCCCCGACAGCACGCTTGGATGTATGGCGTTGGCTATGATAATCGCGGGCGGTATCGGAAATATGCTTGACAGATGTTATCTTGGCTACGTCGTGGATTTCCTTGATTTTTGCGCGTTTCCCGAGATATGGATGTGGGTGTTTAACGTCGCGGACGTCTGCGTTTGCGTGGGCGGCGGACTTATGGTGCTATGGCTTATTATTTCAATGGTTGCTGACGCAAAAAAGGTCAAGGCACAAGATGGGGAGAATAAGGAATAATTTTTGGAGGTGGCGAGATGTCTGAATATAACGAGCTTTCGGACGGCGTAATGCGTGTCACCTCCGACTCTTTTGACAAGGGCAAAAGAGCCGACGCGTTTCTGGCGGAGAAAACGGGACTTACCCGCTCTGCCGTGGCAAGGCTTATGGAGTGTGGCGGTATCGTGGCTGACGGCAAGGGCGTGGCGAAGAATTATAAGCTTCGCGGCGGAGAGACGTTTGACGTTGAGCTGCCCGAGCCCGAATACAGTGAGGCAGAGCCTGAGAATATACCGCTTGACGTCGTATTTGAGGACGGGGATATTATCGTTGTAAACAAGCCGAAGGGAATGGTCGTTCACCCCGCGGCGGGAAATCCGAACGGTACGCTTGTAAACGCGCTTCTGTATCACTGCCGCGACAGTCTGTCGGGTATAGGCGGGGTGGTGCGCCCGGGTATCGTTCACCGAATCGACAAGGATACGGGCGGACTTTTAGTAGTGGCGAAGAATGATGAAGCGCATCTTTTTTTTGCAGAGCTTATCAAGGAGCATAAGGTCGAGAGAATATATTACGCGATAGCCTTGGGTAATTTCAAGAAAGACAGCGGAACGGTAAACGCGCCTATCGGACGGCACCCGACCGACCGCAAGAAAATGGCGGTCATAAGGGGCGGAGAGGGAAGAAGCCGCGAGGCGGTTACCCATTGGAGCGTCGTGGAGCGCTTTGGTCAGTTTACCCTGATACGCTGTGAGCTTGAAACGGGAAGAACTCATCAGATAAGGGTTCATATGGCAAGCATCGGTCATCCGTTACTTGGAGATGCGGTTTACGGCGGCGACGGAACGGCGTTTGGAGCGCGCCACAAAAAGCAGATAAGCGGACAGTGCCTTTTTGCGGCGGAGCTCAGACTTACGCATCCGAGGACGAAAGAAAAAATGGTATTTAACGCGCCGTTGCCCGAATATTTTGTGAAGCTTCTGGATGAGCTTCGGAAGGAATATTTATGAAAAGGTTTGATAATATCGTAATAATCACCGACCTTGACGGGACGTTTCTTGACAGCTCGGAAAGGGTTGCCGAGGGCAACAGAGAGGCGGTGGAATATTTCAAGGCTAACGGCGGTCGCTTTTCTATTGCTACGGGCAGAGTGGCACAGCACGTTTTCGGCGCGATCGGCGACGTTCGTGAGCTTGTGAATTTCCCCGCGGTTACCTGCAACGGGGCGTGCCTTTACGATTTTGAAACGGAAAGATCGCCCGTGACGCACTCGATGAGCTATACGGACGTTTGCGATCTGATAGGTTTTGTCAGAGAAAATTACCCCTCTGCGGGTATAAGAGCTTCGTCCCCCGATTACTGCTTCGTGGTTATGCCCGATGACGTTGACAATAAATACATACGCTCCGATATGGAAAGATATAAGGGGCAAAGCAACCTTACCGCGCCTCTTGAGGCTTGGGAGAAGGAAACGGTATACAAGGTTGTGATCAGAATAGACGAGCAGCTTATCGTGGGCGCTATGGAGCATTTGAAGCGTCATTTCGGCGACAGATTTTCGGTAACGCAGTCGTGGGCGACGATAATTGACGTGCAGCTTGGCGGTGTAAATAAGGGCTCTACGCTTATGGAATACGTCAGGGCGACCTTGGGCGAGGACGCGGTCGTGTACGCCTGCGGAGATTATATAAATGACCTTGAAATGCTAAAGGCGGCTACCGTGGCTGTCTGCCCTACGGGGGCGCACGACGCGATTAAAGCGGTGAGCGACCTTTGCCTTTGCTCTAACGACGAAGGACTTATCGCTCGGCTGGTGGAGTATTTGGATAAGAGCATGTAGTATATGACTTGTTTAGGGGAACTTTCTTTCGAGAAAGTTCCGACACCTCAAAGAACTTGTGGACGGGAATAAGAGATAAATGACAGTACAAGCGAACACCTTTACGTCACTGAAAATAAATGCTTTTGATATGTTCGCTCAACCCTTAATAACCCATTTGCGAAAAACAAAAACACAAAAACGGGACCGTTTAAACGATCCCGTTTTGTTATACGAAATAATCAAATTATTTGTACTTTCTCTTGCGAGCAGCTTCAGACTTCTTCTTGCGCTTTACGCTGGGCTTCTCATAGTGTTCTCTCTTGCGAAGCTCGGTAAGGACGCCGGAACGAGCCATTGC
>JAZOON010000170.1:0-2535 GCA_045655045.1 Eubacteriales bacterium
GGTGATACCCTGATAGTTAACTACAACGCCCGCGGGAGAATTCTTGAGCTGCTCGGCAAGGTCAGCGACGATAGCCTGCTTTTGTTCGAGAATTGATTTGCTTGGCACTTTCGTTTACCTCCTATGAGAATTTGCAGGTAAAAAAGAAAAATCTTTCTTACGGAGAGACAAGCTCGACCGAAGAAAGACACAAACACACAACGCAGCCTTTTGGCAACGACGATATTTAAATCATTTCCTCGGCAGGAGAGCATAAAGCCTTTACCGTAAACCTGCTGTCTTTGGATAACAAATGGTATTATACCACAACAGAGGTGTTTTGTCAACACTTTTTTGAAAAATATTTTTTATTTTTTTCAGACGCATAATGACAAATTTTTTATAATAAATATGTTAGAATAAGCTATAAAAAATACGGAGGTAGAAAATGGAGAAAAACGGTTGTCGCGTGCATATCGATTTTGACGGCTCTGCTATGATAGCAAGGCTTTCGGGTGAGCTTGACCATCACGGCGCTGTGGCGGTACGCACGTTTATTGACTCGGAAATATGCAGACTGTCACCGCAAAGGACGGTGCTTGATCTTGGTGAGCTGGACTTTATGGACAGCTCGGGACTTGGGCTTATAATGGGAAGGTACGCTCTTATGCAAAAAAGAGGGGGAGATTTTTTTGTCAGAAACCCCAATGAAAGGGTTTTGCAGATATTCCGCCTTGCGGGACTTGAGCGTATGGTAAAGATCGAGACGGAAAAGGAGGACGTGAAAAAATGAAAAAAGAAGACGTTATTAACGAGATGAACGTAAAGCTTCCCTCACTGTCCGTCAACGAGGGAATGGCGAGAGCTGCCGTTGCGGCATTCTGCGCGCAGCTTGACCCGAGCGCGGTGGAGCTTGCCGACATAAAATGCGCGGTTTCGGAGGCGGTGACGAACTGTATCGTTCACGGATATAAGGACACCGTTGGTATCATCTACATAACTGTAAGGCTGTACCGCGAGGGTACGGTACGCATAGATATTAAGGACAGAGGCTGCGGCATTGCCGACGTAAGTCTTGCAAGACAGCCCCTTTATACCACGGACGCGGAGAATGAAAGAAGCGGAATGGGCTTTACCGTTATGGAAAACTTTTGCGATAAAGTGAGGGTGAGATCCGTATGCGGAAAGGGTACTACTGTGACGCTGTTCAAACGTCTTTTGGGAAAATGAATTCTGATACGTCCGTAAAGGATTTTTCGGATAATAGAGAGCTTATTGCCGTCGCGCAGGCTGACGGAGGCGAAAGCGACGTGGCTATGGCGGCAACGGAACGGCTGATCGAGGAAAACAGAGGACTTGTAAAAAAGATAGCGCTCCGCTTCTGCGACCGAGGCGTTGAGCTTGACGACCTTATGCAGATAGGAAGCATAGGTATGATAAAGGCTATACGAAGCTTTGATCTGGAGCGGGGAACTTGCTTTTCTACCTACGCCGTACCGCTTATTTTCGGTGAGATAAGACGGCATCTTCGCGACGAAGGACCGATGAAGGTCAGCCGTCAGTACAAAAAGGTGGGCGCGGCAATACTCGGTCACAAAATGAGGATAATGGCTGAGGAGGGGCGTGAGGCGCATATATTCGAGCTGGCGCAGCTTTGCGGAGTAACACCCGAAGAGGCTGCTATATCGCTTGATGCCACTGCGCCTATTGCCTCTTTGTCCGAGCTTGCGTACGGTGAGGAGGAGGGAAGAGAGCTTGGAGAGCTTTTGGCGGACTCCGACGACCTTGAGCATACGCAGAGCTTTATTGACAGGCTTTCACTTTCCGAGGCGATATCCGCGCTACCTATGGATTGGCAGCGCATCGTTACGCTACGCTATTTTCGCGGAATGACGCAGCAGCAGGTGGCAAGTGCTTTGGGACTCACTCAGGTAAAGGTGTCAAGAGAGGAAAAGAAAATACTCGAGCATTTAAGGCGCGAGCTTTCATAACAACTGTCTGTACGAATTTTTATATATCCCCCTTCAATAAGTTCTTTGAAGGGAGTTTGAGGGGAACTTTCACGAAAGAAAGTTCCCCTCTATCCTAAACACTAATCATTCTTTAACGATCGCATCTATTCTTGCAAGCTGTTCATCTGTAAACGGAGCGGAGTGGAGTATGCCGAGGTTGTCGGTTATCTGCTCGGGCTTTGACGCGCCGATAAGCACGCTCGTGACCTGCTCCTTTCTCATTACCCACGCAAGCGCCATTTGCGCAAGACTCTCTCCGCGCTCCATGGCTATTTCGTTAAGTGCGCGTACCTGACATATTTTCTCTTCGGTTATTGACGATTCCTTAAGGAATACGCCGCTCGTTCTCACGCGGCTGTCCTCGGGGATACCGTTAAGGTATCTGTTCGTGAGCAAGCCCTGCGCCAAGGGACTGAACACTATTATGCCTTTCTTTTCTTCGTCTGCCGTTGCGAGAAGTCCGTTTTTCTCAATAGTTCTGTCAAATATCGAATATCTGTTCTGATTTATGACGATGGGACATCTCATTTCGCGAAGGATCTCC
>JAZOON010000171.1:0-2842 GCA_045655045.1 Eubacteriales bacterium
GGAGCGAAGCGAGAATTTATGGCGAAGCCAATTCATGATGCGTTAGCATCAAATCATAAAACGGAGCAAGAATAAAAGGTTTGATCCTTCCATTCTTGCTCCGTTTTTTACGTTATAAATAGTAATGCGAGAAGTATAAGCGCGAGATCGGGCTCCTTCCCGCCTTGGAAAATTATCAAGGCAAGAGCCAATAGTAAAAGCTCCTCAGTTCCCAGATTACCAAGCGGAGACAAAACGGCTCTCTTTTCCTTTGCGACTACGGCGACGGCGTCTCGGGCTTCTTCCTCGCAAGTCTCTTCAAGAATTTCTTCCGTGCTTTGAGGCTCTTCCGTCTCATATACGGGAATATCCTCGCGGATCGGCTGAACGGGCGTTTTTTTTGTAAGGTCCTGAACGGGAGTCAGCTCTCTTTTTGCAGAGCTGAACCTGCTTCCACCGTAATTCGGCGGCAATCTCATATCTCTGTTATGCTGTCGTGAATACATTTTTACCTCCGACTAAGGCTTTAGCTGCCCTATTATGGCGGACATTTTGGATATTCTTATTATCTGGTCTATAGCTTCGCAGCGCGAAGGACTCAGGTACGGCTTGATAGCGCATAAAAGCTGTTCGTGCTTGAAAGTGGATTTGTCGGACTGAGCGTTTGAGAGCTTACCGATAAGCGGCAAAATTTTATCAATTTGAGGCGCTGCGGCAGCTTTAACGGCGGCTTCTTCACTTGTACTGTCCCCACCGCCTTGTGGCGGCGAGGGTGCGGACGCTCCGCCCAGAGCCGAGGCAACCATATTTATTATCTGCGGATTTGCCATAAGCTTATCTATGGCGGCAGATATACCCTCGGGAAGCTGATCCCCATTAGGGAGTTTTAATTCATCGGTCATTTTGACGCGCCTCTTTTGTGGGTATTTTCTTGAAATTGAGCTACTATTTTATTGAGGTCCTCGTCGGAAGCTCCCCTTATCGCGCTTCTTATACTTGAGACGCTGTTGGGGTCTATGTTGTATTCCGAGGGATCTATGCCGCTCTGAGACGCGAGTCGGTTGATGATTGCCACTAACTGTCTGTCGTTAAGCGAGAGCAAGCCCTCAAGTGCTTTTCTGTCGATCTGCATACTGCCTACCTCCACCAAAATGTTTTTCTAATCACATTGTATGCTTTATTTTGAAAAATGTTTAGTCATAAAGCAAATTTTACCGTAGACAAGAGAAGAAAAATATGTTATAATTATTGTGTATTGGTTTCATATAAAGAATATGACGAAAAAAACTGCCGTATGACTTAACAGGGGAGAAGATATGAAATACTGCTTTATAATTAATCCTGCGTCGGGGAAGCCCGAAACGAAGGTTGATCTCGAATACAAGATAAGAGCCGCGGCGAGCGAAAAGGAGCTTGACGTGACCGTTTTGTATACTCAAAAGGCGGGAGACGCGACAGAACTTATAACTCACTTCGCAAAGGAAAACGGCGGCGAGGATATACGATTTTACGCGTGTGGCGGAGACGGGACGCTTTGTGAGGCGGTCAATGGTGTCATGGCAATACCCGACAGGGAAAGAGTAAGTCTTGGAGTCGTTCCTGTGGGTACGGGGAACGATTTCGTTCGCAGCTTTGAGAACAAGGAGCTTTTTGGAGATGTTGCGGCACAGCTTGACGCAAAGGAAACGGTTATTGACGTTATGAGTTGTAACGACTTATACTCCATAAATATGATAAACATCGGATTTGACTGCCAGGTCGTAGTCAAAACGGACGTTTATAAAAAGAAGAAATTTATCCCCTCGAAGCTTGCCTACATATGCGGACTTATCGTCACGCTTATCAAAAAGCCCGGGGTTAAGATGACTCTTGCGGCTGACGGAGAAGAGAAGAGCGACAGGGAGTTTTTGCTCACTACCTTCGCAAAGGGCAATTTTTGCGGCGGCGGTTTTAATTCCAACCCCGAGGCAAGCCTGAAGGACGGAAGAATAAACGCACTTTTGGTTAAAAATATTTCCAGAAGCCGTTTCGTAGGACTTGTCGGAAGCTATAAAAGCGGAACTCATCTGACAGAGAAAAACGAGAAGATACTGTGTAGCGAAAAGGCGAGCGAGTACGTTCTTGATTTTGGCAAGGAAACCAACGTGTGTATCGACGGCGAGATAAAGAGTGCTGAAAAAATACGCATAAGCTGTATTCCCGACGCTTTGAGGATACTTATTCCCGCAGGCTCTGCATACGCAAGGGCGAAAACAAGAGAGACGGTCGGCGTATGAAGATAATCGTGCTTTCGGATACGCACGGAAGAAGTCATAGGATCGACGAGGTGCTGAAAAGAAATGCTGACAGTGACGCGGTGCTTTTTCTCGGTGACGGACTGCGGAATTTTGACAGGGACTCAATTCGCGGATTTTTTGCAGTCAGGGGGAACTGCGACGGCTATTCCTTTTTGTCACAAGAGGATACACCCGAGGAGCTCATGCTCACGTTTGACGGATTTAAGCTTCTTATGATGCACGGACATACCAAAAACGTAAAATCGGGAACTGAGGTCGCCATGGCGTACGCTTACGCCAAGGGCGCGGACGTTCTTTTATACGGACACACGCATAAGCCCGATGAGCGATATTATCCCGCAGGCAGTGAGCTTTGCGGTAGGACGATTGAAAGACCTATGTATTCGTTCAATCCGGGCAGTCTTGGCGAGGCGGGCTGGGGGGAGCCTACGTTCGGAGTTATACAGATAAAAAACGGGCAGATACTTTTCTCCGACGGAAAGCTATAATAAAAGAGTGGCTTAAAAAGCCACTCTGTAAAAATGCATAATTCAGGATGCTGATCCGTCGCAGGACGCGCGGTCCTT
>JAZOON010000172.1:0-7315 GCA_045655045.1 Eubacteriales bacterium
CCCGCGCACAAAGGCGCGGGCGTGCTCGGCTTTGAGGCGTATGACCTCACGGAGATACGCGGCGCGGACAGCCTTTACGAGGCGTCGGGTATCATAGCGGAGAGTGAAAAAAATGCGGGCGAGCTGTTCGGCGCGCACACGTTTTTCTCAACCGAGGGCTCGTCGCTTTGCATACGCGCCGCCGTGCTTTCGTGCGTAAGATACGCGGCAAGTCAAGGCAAAAAGCCGCTTATATTTGCGGGTAGAAACGCCCACAAGACCTTTCTTTCCGCGGTGGCTCTCACGGGTGCGGACGTGCGTTGGCTGAACGGCGCGGACGCGGAGAGCTATCTGTGCTGCAGGCTGAGCGCGAGTGACGTCGCAAAAGCACTCGACAGCGCGGCGGAGCTTCCCGTTGCCGTGTATATAACGAGCCCCGACTACGCGGGCTTTGTCAGCGACGTTTCGGGTATCGCCAAGGAGTGCCACGAGCGCGGCGTGCT
Source organism: Eubacteriales bacterium (assembly GCA_045655045.1). Classification (GTDB taxonomy): domain Bacteria; phylum Bacillota; class Clostridia; order Oscillospirales; family CAG-272; genus HGM12713. The sequence goes on from JAZOON010000172.1 coordinate 483, forward strand.
GCTTGTCGTTGACAACGCGCACGGCGCATATCTTAAATTCGTCGGCGAAAGGCTTCACCCCATTGACCTTGGCGCGGACCTTTGCTGTGATTCCGCGCACAAGACCTTGCCGTGCATCACGGGAGCGGCGTATCTGCACGTATCGAAGAACGCGCCCGCTCTGCTTGCCGACGGCGCAAAGGACGCGCTTGCCGCGTTCGGCTCGACAAGTCCGTCTTACCTGATACTGCAATCGCTCGACGCGGCTAACGCCTATCTTCACGAGCGCGGTCGGGGCGACTATTCCGCGTGCGCCGAGAGGGTAAAAAGGCTGAAGGAACGGCTTCTTGCCCACGGCTACAGTCTGCTTGGCGACGAGCCGCTGAAGCTCACTGTCGACGCGGCGGACTACGGCTTGCGCGGTGACGAATTACTTATAAGGCTGGAAGAGAAAAATATTTTCTGCGAATTTGCCGACCGCCGCCTTTGCGTTATGATGCTGTCTCCAAAAAACAGCGAGGACGATTTCGCGCGTCTTGAAGCCGCGCTTCTCTCAATAGAAAAAAAGCCTTCCCTTTCTTGGGAAGAGCCGCCGCTCGCAAGGGCGGTAACCGCGATGTCAGTCCGAGAGGCTCTGCTCTCTCCGAGCGTAGCTTTACCCGTTGACGAATGCGAGGGAAAAATACTCGCCTCTCCGTCTGTCGCCTGCCCCCCCGCAGTACCCATCCTCGTGTGCGGAGAGGTAATAGACAAGTCCGCCATAGAGCTCTTCAGGTTCTACGGCGTAACGGACTGTCGCGTTATTCTGACTTGATTTGACAGCGTTCGACATTCTTTTTTTACCAATCTGTAAATTTCCCATTATTTTGTAAAAATTCCCATTTTTTGTAAGAAAAACCGTTGACAAAGACGAAAAGATGTTGTATAATGATATCGTAAACAACGAAATCTTGACGAAAAAGGAGGAATTAAAAATGAAATCTACGGGAGTTGTAAGAAAGGTCGACGAGCTTGGAAGGATAGTGCTTCCATCCGAGATAAGAAAGATCCTTGACATTAACCCCAAGGACGCGGTTGAGTTTTTTATGGACGGAGATAAGATAGTTATACAAAAGTATCAGCCGTCCTGCATCTTCTGCCAGAACACGGACAGAGTGGTGTTTTTCAACGGAAAGCTTATCTGCGCAGACTGTATCGAGCGTCTGAAGAAGCAAATATAATCTGTTCGGATACCGAAAAGAGGCTGACTCAAATTTGAAATTGAGTCAGCCTCTTTTTATGGGGTGGTTTTTTCTTTTTGGGCTTTTTCGGTCTTGCCGAATCTGACAGCCCTTTTTTACTTTGATTTTCTTATTGCCTTGATTATCGCGCCTATCTTGGGCGGTGTGCCGTACAGCACCACGCCTATGCGGTAGATCTTCGCGGAAATCACACCTACTCCGACCACCGAGCCCGCAAGCACGGCTATTGAGAGGAGTATCTCCCAAAGAGGAACGGAGCTCATCGCAATTCTCGTAAACATTGCCATAGGAGAGGTAAACGGAATATACGAGCATACTCTCATAAGCACGCTGTCCACGCTTCCGCTTGACATTGATGTGATCACCACGATAAATGCTATAATGAAGGTATACGTTATCGGCATAACCGACGTATTTATATCCTCAAGCTTGGTCGCCGTAGAGCCTATCGCGCCATAGAGGAACGCGTAGATAAAGAAGCCGAGCATAAAGAAGATTATCATATAAACGAGCAGCAGCGTCGGCATACCGAATATTGATCTTATTATCTGATTATCTCCCCAGTAGCTCTCGTTGACCTTATAAAAGGCTATCGCCGAGCCGAATATCGCCACGAGCTGTATAAGTCCCGCCGAGCAAGCCGCTATAACCTTTCCGAACATCATACTGACGGGCTTTGCGCTCGTGATAAGCACCTCCATTGCGCGGGAGCTCTTCTCCGTCGCAACTCCCGTGGCTACCATCTGACCGTAAAGTATGATAACGAAATACAGGGCGAATATCATTATATACGTATAAAAGAAATTTTCCGTCTGGTCGTTTCCGAGCGTTACCGTCTCGCCCGTTATCTGCGCGGACATAATAGCCGCCGCGTCCTCGGGAGATATGCCGTTTCCTATCATAGCCGACGTGCGGTAGACGTTCTGCAGTGCCTCACTCGCCACCTGCGTGTTAGTGTCGTACATCGACAGAGTATCAACGTAATAGACGTAAGTCGAGGCATCCTTCATATAAAACGCGCACTGCGCTTCTCCCTCGGTGACAAGCGACCTTATATTCTCCCCGTCGTGCTCGGTTATCTTAACCTCGTAATCGGGAAAATACGCCTCGAAGGTAGCCCTTACCGCCTCGGCAAGCGTTTCCTCCTCGGCACTGACGAGCATTATCTCGGTATCGCCATTCTCTTTTTCCCCATCCTTTTTGATGAGCGCGCCTATTCTCGGAATAAACATAACGACGGTTATAGCCGCGACCAGAAACAGAGTTATGCCCACGAAGGTCTTGTTTTTAAGATAATTTTTAAGCTCGAATTTGAATATCGTAAAAAACTGCTTCATATTCATATCTCCTTCTCTGCGTATTCAACGAAAATATCGTTAAGCGACGGCTCAAACACCTCAACGCAGTCCACGTCACAGCAATCGATAAGACGAGCCATATAAGCCTTCTTGTCGTCCGCGGACGGCATCTGCAAAATAAGCGTTCCGTCAGGCGCGCGGCGTACGCTGTCGCCAAACTCGGCAATAACCTGCTCGACCTCTTCCGTCTTTACGGTCAGCTTATCCCTGACGTAATTTCTCTTGATCTCACGCAGACTGCCGCTGACGGCGACCCTTCCCGCGTTCAGTATAGCTATATCGTCGCAAAACTCCTCGATGTAATTCATCTGATGACTTGAAAAAAGCACGATGTTATCCTTTTCGATCGTTTCCCTGACTATGTCCTTCAAGAGACGGGCGTTCACAGGGTCAAGTCCCGAAAAAGGCTCGTCGAGAATAACTATTCGCGGATTATGCGCAAGCGCGGTTATAAGCTGTATCTTTTGCTGGTTACCCTTTGACAGAGTTTCCAGCTTTTTGTTTTTCTCCCCTGACATACCAAGTCTTGAGAGCCATACGTCGACCGCCTTCTCGGCGTCCTGTCGGCTCATACCCTTAAGCTGCGCGAAATATACGAGCTGGTCGCCTATTTTTTTGCGAGGATAAAGACCTCTCTCCTCGGGCAAATAGCCAAATCCGACGGACGAATAGTCTATGGGCTTGCCGTCAAGCAGCACCTGACCGCCGTCGGCGTGAAAAACGTCCATAAGTATGCGTATGGACGTAGTCTTTCCCGCGCCGTTTCTTCCAAGCAATCCAAAAGCCTTTCCGCTTTGCGCCGTAAAGCAGACGTCCTTTAAAACATGCTTTTCGCCAAACGATTTATTTACGTTTTTAAATTCCAATATCATCGTCTTACCTCCCCGTGTGATAAGCTTTATTAATTATACATTTTTTCGTCTGCTTTGTCAAGACCTCTGAAGCATATGCGTTTTGTGCGGTTTGACGGTTTGAATTGCTTTATTAATATAAAAATGATACAGGACTGTCTCTTCCGCCGTATGCATAGAGACAGTCCTGAAAATTCGCTCACTTATTTTCTCTTTCCCACGGTATCCTCTATCTTTATCACCACCACGGATACGTCGTCCTCTCCGCCTTGCCGAACGGCAAAATCTATTACCGAATCCGCAAGCTGCTCCGCGGTGTGTGTCAAAAGACGGGTACGCAGATGCTCGAAAAGCTCGGGACACTCTTCCCGCCCTTGGGTAACTCCGTCACTCACCATAACTATAACGTCGTGCGGACAAAGCTCCATATCTATTCTGCCAACGTCCACGTCGTTCACGATGCCGATAGGAACTGTACGGGAGCGAAGCTTGAAAAGCGAGCCGTCACGGAAGATATACGTCGGAGCTGCGCCGCACTTGTAAAAATCCGCTCTGCACCGAACGAGGTCAAGCTGACAGAGGTCAATGGTTGACGCGCATTCCACCGCGCCGCAGGTGTTTCTGCTCCGCAAAAAGCCGTTGAGCATATTCAGCGTCACACCTACAGCCGTGTCCGAGGACGCGTTCACGGGCAGAAGCTTCTGCAAGAACAGCGCGCAAAGTCCCGATGTCACGGCGGCTTCCCTACCGCTGCCCATTCCGTCACTGATAAACGAAAAGAGCTTTCCTTCGTCGTGACGCGGTATAATTCCAAAGCTATCGCCGCAAAAATCCTTTTCGTGTCGGGCGTTCATTTTTCTGCCCGCAAAGCTTACGTCAAGCGCGGGGCGGCGGTATAGCGTCATATACGCCTGTCCCTCAAAATCCTCCGTGTCTCTGCAATACATAGAGCAGGCGCACGCATCGCTTATAAGCTTACACACGTCATTCGCCCGTCTTTTAAGCGTCTGCGCATCCCGCGCAAGAACGGATATTCTTCCGTCACCGCCAAAGAAGGCTATCGCGCGCATTTCCTCATCGGGATATTTGTCTCTAAGCAAGCGCGACAGCCGATCGCTTAGCTGCTCGTCAACGTTGCATATCCCCTCGCTCATAACACCCGCAAGATAGTCTGCGACCGCCGCGTAATCAAGCGCGGGAACGTCCGTCCTCAGCGTCTCGCACATAAACGCCGCGTAATCGGAATTAAGTACTCCGTCCGACGTCTCACCTATCTCTCCTATCTCGGCGAGAAGCTCGTCAGTAAGAGGATTTTCCACCGCGCAGCTTCCGAGTGAGAGTGTTTTTGACAGCGAGGAAAAGCCTTCGCACAAAAGCTTTATACGCCGCGCGGAGCTGTCAAGCCTCAGAAGCGCCACGTCCGTCGGGCTTACCGCAACGCCCCCGTCGCGCTCCTCGACCGCCTCGACCTTAGCCTTCACGTTGGATTTTTGCAAATATAGCCTGTCCAGAACGTAGAACAGAAAGCATCCCGCCATAAGAGCGGGCAGCAGCGCGGACAAAGCGCCGATACCGTCTACGTATACGCCCCACGCCATACCCACCGCAAAAACGGAAAGTGCCGCAAGCCACGGCGAGAGCGCGTAAATAAGACCGTAGCAAACCGCGCCAAAGGCGAAAAGCGGGGCGTATAACACTGACACGCAAAGTCCCGCCGCCGCGCCGAGCACCGCGCCAAAGCCCATTCCGAAGCGGCGAGTGAAAAACAGCGTTGCAAGAACGCACGCAAAGGACGAAAGCGACACGGTGTACACCGTAGCACCGCGCAAGCCCCACACAGCCGCGGAAACCGCGCTGACGTAAGCGGCGTAACGCCACAGCAGATATCCTCTTCCGTTTTTCAAGTCCTTACCGTTTGCTATTGCATACCACAAAAACGCCGCAAGCGAGGCTGTAAGTATGGATATCACCGTACCCCATAAGTAATAATAAAGGAAATCCCCCGTTATGAGCCGATAAAGTCCCAAGGAAAACGCGCCCGTCGCGGCGGCGACTATCCTAAGCGACAGATGCTCGCCGAATACCGCCGCGTCCTTGCCCTCCGTCAGTGAAAACAAGGCTCTCACTATAAGCGTGACAGCGTACGCGCCGAGCGTCGCCCAAGCCGCCCCGTTCCCTATCGCTCCCAGCATAGCTCCCAAGGTCACGCCGAGAACGTCCGCTCGGCTTGCCGCGCACAGCGCGGCAAAGCCGAACGGAGCAGCGCCAAGCGGTAAGCTGCCGCGCGACAGCAGAAATGCCGATACCGCAAACACCGTCTGCCGCAAAACGAACGCCGTCCCCACGCTCTTTTTTTCATTTAAAGTCATTTTAACGTCCATAAAACCGTCCCCCTATTTCTTTATACGTATTTTAACAGAAAGGGCGTAAAAGCTTTGTCGCATTATAAGGGCGGTCCTTCAAAAAAACGTAAAAGTTTTCGTCAGACCGCCCCCGATTTTTAGTATTCCCTTTATTTTTCGCCGTCCTTTGACGCTTCTGCCGTCGTTTTTTCTTCCTTGCGGGAGCTTTCAGTCGAGCGATTTTGAGAATATTTCTTGAGCGAAACTATACCGCCCGACACGAGCATTATCCCAAATATGCGCCTCAGCCAATCCGACGGAACGATACCCGTCAGGGCAGCTCCCACAAGCGCTCCCGCGATTCCCGTCGCTATCATAATACCAACCGCAAGGAAGGGTATCTTACGGCGGAACAGCTGAAGCGTGACCGACGCGCCCGAGCTGAAAAGGAAAAACAGAAGATTATACCCCTGCACCGCGAGCTGAGGAACGTCGGTAAACACCGACAGATAAACGGCGAAAAGCCCCCCGCCGCCAACTCCCATTCCCGAAAAGACCGCTATCAATGCCCCGACAATAATACTTACAGCTATCATACGTCACCTTACGATCAGAAGTATTCCCGATATTATCACCAAGACGGCAAACAGCTTTTTCACCGCGCCCGACCTTATCTTACCGAGCAAAAGTCCGCCCACAGCTCCACCCAATATCGCGGGGAGCGCAAAAACGCCGAAGCCGTCCGTGCTTACGTGTCCTCGCAAGGCGTACGTCAGGCAAGACACGGCGGACACGGGGAGCATTACGCAAAGCGCCGTTGAGAAAACGTCGTTTTCGTCCTCAATCTCACCGCCAAGCACTCTGCCTAAGCCGTACACAATGACTGTACCACCCCCCGCACCGAGCAGACCGTTGGTCACACCCGCAATAAGCCCTATCCCCATAAGCTTCAGCGCAACACCCGCGCGTCGAATTGAAATCCTCATAAATCAACCCCCATCGGGAAATATTTTATGTATTTGTTTTGAATACGTGGGTGATGCAGGGGCGCGGGGGCGCGGG
>JAZOON010000173.1:0-4961 GCA_045655045.1 Eubacteriales bacterium
TATTCTGCACGAGCTTGTGTCTTACACCGTCTCTGTCGGTAAAGGTGTGTATCGCTATATCGTCTATCCCCTCAAGGATATGGACGGCAGAGGCAAGACCGCTTTTTTGCCCTGTGGGAAGGTCTGTTTGAGTGGGGTCACCTGTGATGACCGCCTTGGAGTTAAATCCAAGACGAGTAAGAAACATCTTCATCTGCTCGGGCGTTGCGTTCTGCGCCTCGTCAAGAATTATAAAGCTGTCGTCAAGCGTTCTGCCCCTCATATAGGCAAGCGGCGCTATCTCGATAGTTCCCTTCTCAACGTGCCGCTGGTAGTTCTCCGCGCCCATCATCTCGAACATAGCGTCGTAAAGCGGTCGAAGATAAGGATCTATCTTGCTTTGAAGGTCGCCCGGCAAAAAGCCGAGCTTTTCTCCCGCCTCAATAGCGGGGCGGGTGAGTATTATTCTTGACACCTGCTTGTCGCGAAGTGCCTTGACCGCCATAGCTACCGCCAAAAACGTCTTTCCCGTGCCCGCAGGTCCTATACCGAACACGATGGTGTTTTTATCTATCGCCTCAACGTACCTCTTCTGACCGACGGTCTTTGCCTTTATGGGCTTACCGCGCGTGGTTATGCAGATACATTCTCCGCGAAGGTCGGCAAGCTCCTCTCGGTTTCCTTCCTTCACCATTTCCATAACGTAGCCGACCTGCTGCTCCGTCAGCGTCTCGTTATATCTCGCCATATCCTTAAGGTACTTAACCGCGTCAGCCGCCATATTCACGCCGTCCTGCGTCTCTCCGCTTATTATCACCGCGTCGGAGTCCTCACCCGCGCGGTTGTGTATCTTGACGTCAAAGCATTTTTCAAGCATTCTGACGTTGATATCGAAGCTGCCGAACAGCCGCGCGGTTATATCCGAGCCCTCTGTCTTTACGGTTCTCGTGTACTTTTCCATTAGCTCTCCTTAAATTTTTTTATTATCTCGACCTCAACTTCCCTCTCCACGGCAATGTTTTCCACCGACCTCACCAAAGCGTCAAGGCGGTAAACTCCTCCGTCAACCGTTCCCGAGAGAGTCTTGCCCACGACCTTCGCGTCGGGCGCTTGCTCTCCAAAGCGTTGCCACAAAAGATATACAGCCTCCTCCGCGGCTTGCTCCTCGCTCATCGTTGCCGTCTCTGTTACGTATTCCGAGACGGTCACCGTCCGAATACCGAAGGGTAATTTTCCAAGACCGAACAGGTCGAAATATTTTACCTCTTCTATTGTATCACAACTTGCATATGAATTTCCACTGTTTCCAAAAAATTTTACTTCTTTTTCAAAGAAAATCAGTGATTTTTTTATTTTTTTCTCTCCGGTATACACTTTTTTCTCATATTCGAGGGGTACGGTAACGGAAAACTCCCTGTCGCACTGTGCAAGCACCTGTCCCTTTGAGCGCAAAAAACGCATTGAGGTCTGTTCGTTTCCGTACACTCCGCTGACGAGAAGCTGCCCTTCACTCACGTCCTCTCCGAGCTCGACCTGAATATCCCCCCTGACCTCGAAAAGCTCCACTACCCTTCCGCTCCTCGCCGCCACGAGATTGGAGCAGACGTAGTCGGGGCTCGGCTCTGCCGTCACCGTCTCTCTGACCTCCACCTCGGCGACCGTACCCAAAACGTTTACGCTTATCCACGATATTTCGTCGGAGATTATGAGAAAACGGTTTTCTATTCGGTCGATATCAAGTTCGTCTATAACGCTACCCACTCCGAAGCCGCACTCCCCAAGCGTTCCGATTATCTCCTCATCGGACACGGCAGAATTTCCCACGATTTTTATATCCCACACCACGCGCGAGGAAAAGCAGGCGAACGCCACGCAAAGCAATACCCCCGCCACAATTCCGCACCGCTTGACAAGTCTGGCAAACAGATACGGAAGTCCTACGCGCCTCTGCACCGTCATACGTATTCCAAGAGAGAGGCATAGCTCCTCCGCCCTCACGCACGCGACGGGGCTCACTCGAAAGCGGCGGAATCCGTCCCTTGCCCCCATATCGTGATAAACAAGACCACTCATGGCAGCTCCGTTTACAAGCCTCACCGCATCGTCCTCGCTCACAGCCACGACACAATATCCTATGACGTAAAGAAGCGGATGTATCATTCTTCCTCCTCAAAGCAAACGCAATTAATTCGTCCGTCAACCACCGCCGCGCCGTAATGGTACGCCGAGCAGCAAAGCCTATCTCCCTCGATTCTCAGCACGCCCCCCGCGAGGGTAAGCCTTATGAGCTTATCCGTGTAGGTAAGCACTCTTCCGCTTCCTCTCACCGCAACGTATCCTCTCCCCCTTATCTCAACGAAGCTCTCCCGAGGAAATACGTCAGGCTGGACGTCAAGCGCGTGACACAGCCTTTCTCTTACGCTCACTCTGTCTTTTTTATCTCTTTTTCCCATATGCTCTCCAAAAAAACGCCTCTCTGCATATTCGCGGCAGATCCACAGTAAAATTTATCGGGACACCGCCCTACATTTTATGTTTACGGAGGCGAACAAATGACCAAGGACACGTCGCGAAAAGAGTATTTTTCCAAAAGAACGAAAAAAAGCCGCAAAAGGCTTTGCGCGGCGTATATGTGCGTTTTTTTGCTCGTACTGTTTTTCAAGAACTCCGACGCCACCTCCGCTTGGGTGTCCCGCGGGCTTGAGCTGTGCGCCAAAAAGCTTGCGCCCTCTCTGTTTCCCTTTCTCGTAGTGTCCTCTCTTGTTGTTACGAGCGGCGCGGGAACGGCGATTTTTAAGATATTTGAAAAGCCGCTCTCAAAGCTTTTCGGAGTTAGCAAGGGTTGCTGCGCCCCCATAATACTCGGCTGGCTTTGCGGCTTCCCCGTGGGCGCAAAATGCGCGTCTGAGCTTTACCGCGAAAAAAGTATAAGTGCCTCCGAGTATTCGCGCGTGCTTTGCATATCGAGCATACCCAGCCCCGCCTTTCTTATCGGCGCAGTCGGAGGCGCTATGCTCGGAAGCGCGGCTTCGGGTGTGATCTTATACGCGCTATGTCTTATTTCCTGTATCCTGATAGGAATTTTCCTGAAAACGACGACCAAAGCATCTTCCGTTCAACGCAGTCCGCTCCCTTGCGAAAAATCGGGCAAGAGCCTTGCCGCCTCGCTCACGGGCGCTGTGACCGACTCCGCGTTAAGTATGCTTTATATCTGCGGCTTCGTCGTGTTTTTCTCCGCGTTTCTCGGCGCGCTTGAGGGCGCGCTGTCGTTATGCAGTATTTCGGGCACGTGGAGCGCTCTGCTGTTCTCCCTTTTCGAAATAACCTCGGGCGTATCAAAAATATCCTCGCTATCGGGGGCAACGCTCCCGCTTTGCGCGTTGGCTGTGGGCTGGTCAGGCTTATCCGTTCACTTCCAGACGGCGGCTATCTGCTCGTCCAACGGCATAAAGCTATTGCCTTACGTTCTGTCACATCTTGCAAAGTCGCTTATCTGCTTCGCTTTGGCTGCCGTCATCTGCCTGATTGGCGTGATCTGACCGTCCGAATACGTTCTGAACAAGTCACAAGGGGCTGTCACATTTGGCAAGACCGAAAAGTCCCAGAAGAATAAAAAAGAGCCCATTTACCTTGAAATTCTGTAAATGAGACAATAATGAGTAGGGGAGGATATCATCCTCCCCTACCGGAGATTGAATATCGCCCTCGTTTCCACGCAAATCTAACTTTAATTATTTTTTGGGGTGGCGGCACCCAAAAAATTGCGCGAGCAATTCTTAGAAGGACACAATAAACGAACGTTTTCGTTTTCATATACAAACGTGTCTTCGATGTGTTCGTATAAACCTTACCCACCCCTTTTGCCCAAAAGTTTTTTGGTGCTACCTTTTTTTCAAAAAAGGTGGCGGCGTTCGTACGAGATTTCGCATAGTACCCTCGCAGGGTGAGCCAAAAATTCAGTTTATCGTACCCAATTCAAGCGTAAACATTTTATTTACCTCTCTTGCAAGCGCGGGATAAAGTGATAAGTCCGGCGATGCCGCAAGCAAAAGCTTGGCTTCGTCAAAGGCATTTTTAAACAGCGCCGCATCGTCACAAAGCTCGGCAAGCTTGAATTTCACACCGCCGCTCTGGCGGACAGTCTCGTCGCCGCTGCCGCGAAGAAAGTCACCCGGTCCTCTCATCATAAGGTCTTTTTCCGCGATGGCAAAGCCGTCGTAGCAGCTCTTCATAGTATAAAGCCTATCCTTTGCCTTACCCTCGGTATTTATGGACTCTGAGACGAGAACACAGTAGGATTTTCTGCTTCCGCGACCGACGCGCCCGCGAAGCTGATGAAGCTGTGACAGACCGAATCGGTCCGCGTTTTCAACTATCATAAGACACGCCCTCGGCACGTTAACTCCAACCTCTATGACCGTGGTGGACACTAAAATATCTATCCTTCCGTCGGAAAAGTCCTTCATTATAGCGTCCTTTTCCTTACCCTTCATCTTTCCGTGGAGAAAAGCTATACCGTACTGCGGAAATACCTTTTTCAGCTCCTCCGAATATCCGACGGCGGATTTCAGCGGCGGCGCGTCGTTCACTCGCCCCTCTCCGTCAATATCAGCCATAAGCAGATCCGCCTCGTCGTCCTCTCTCTCCTCCACCGCAGGGCAGACTATATACACCTGACCGCCGTCCTCGATCTGCTTTGAAATAAAGCCGTTAAGACGCTCGCGGTAGCTCTCGTCAACGCAGAACGTGTCAACTCTCTGCCGCCCGGGGGGGAGCTCGTCTATCCTTGATACGTCAAGATTTCCGTACACGGCAAGAGCCAAGGAGCGCGGTATCGGTGTCGCGCTCATAACGAGAATGTGGCATTTCGGATTTCTCCTTGAAAATTCAGCCCTTTGCTCCACACCGAAGCGATGTTGCTCATCGATGACGGCAAGTGCGAGCGAATTAAAGGCAACGCCCTCGGAAAGAAGCGCATGCGT
>JAZOON010000174.1:0-10983 GCA_045655045.1 Eubacteriales bacterium
GATACGGCACTGTGTATCTTGACGGAGACGTTTATATATGCGGATATAATTCCACAAACGTAAGTCGCGCAGCGAAGAAATTTCTCTCCGCTATGGTTGAGAGCCACGTTGTCAAGGGTGAGGACGGAAAGACGTCCGAGGCTTACTTTACGGAAGAGATGTTCTTTTTGTCAAATCCCTCGTATGATATCAAAGAGCCTAAGCTTCTCGGAGCTGACGCGAACGACTACGTTCTGGTTCTGGGAAGTCTTCCCGAGCTTGCTGTCAAGCAGGTGTCCGAGATCGGGCGCGAAATGATAGGAAAGCGCACGGGCGCTTACGTAAGAGCTGTCGGGAAGAGCGATGCCGAGAAGCGTATAGAGCTTGCCCGCGGCGCGGATATGGAGCTTTTCGATTACAAGATAAGCTCGGACGGAAAGACGCTTAAGATTGAGTTTGGCGGAATTTCCGCGCTGTATTCGGCGTTCTCCGAGCTTTGCGCGCTTACCGCAAACGATACGTCGGGCGGAATTTTAGTTGAGAAAAGCGCAAGGGACGGTATACTTGCAAATACGTCGCTTGAGGCGGGCGCGGACGTTCGCGTTATGTCCGCAAACGTGCTCGGAACCAAGACGGGCAGCGGATACGAGTGCCCGACCGAGGTGCGCGCGGCTATAATGGCGGAATACATTCTGGCGTACTCTCCCGACTCCGTTGGATTTCAGGAGTTTTACGGGGACGTCGCGTCTATAATAAAATCCGATCTCGCCAAGAAATATCGGACGGTTGATTTTGGCGGCGGAATGACGGCTACTATGTACTTAAAGGATAAGTATACGGTGGTGGATAAAAATGTCATATCAACGAGAGTTGAGGAAACGGCGGGCGACTCCAAGGCGCAGAACTACACGTTTACGTGGGTGCTTCTTGAGGACGCCGAGGGAGAGCGGTATATCCACGCAAATCTGCACCTTGAATACAGAAGCGACGCGCTCAGACTTGAGCAGTGCGACATGATAAACGCTGAGCTTGATAAGGTGTTGGCGAAATACCCCGATACGGCGCTCGTCATTACGGGAGACTATAACTCCAAGATAAGCAGCAATTCGCCGATATTCGACGCGATAAAGGGCAAGACCGAGAGCGAGGCGGGACTTTCTCTTGAATGCGCGGAGCTTTGCGCGCCCGAGGGAAAGCGTGACGACGACAGAAGCACCTACCACAGCGTATGCTCACATACGGATATAGTTACGGGAAATCCGTCCGCACTTGACCATATAATGGTAAGCACCGATACGGCGGACGTAATGCTTCATAAGATAATTTACGACGCGTTGATGTGTCACGCAAGCGACCACTGCCCCGTAATAATTGATTTTGCGAGGAAGAGCGTATGAAAAGATTTGTAATTCTGACACTTTGTCTGTGTCTTGTACTGTGCGTTCTCGCGGCGTGTGACGGCGAGAAAGCGGAGCTGTACGTTGACGAGGCGGGGGAAACCGATCTCGCGGCGGAAACGGAGAGCGAGAGTGAGGCTCAGAGTGAAAGTGAGAGCGAGAGTGAAACGAAGGATCCCGAGCAGACAATGGGTGCAATTCAGGAAATGATACCCAAGGCTGACTGAAAGGAGTAAAGCGTGAAAAAATTTATTTTACTTACCGTTGTATTCTGCCTTGTTTTGTCGGTGCTGATTGCTTGCGATAAGGAAGAAGCGCCCGTGACAGAGCCCGAAACCGAGACGGAAGAAGCGGAAACTACCAAGGTGCCCGACAAGTACGATAAGTACAGAGGGGACAACAGCAAGCCAAGCGGCGGACAAACACCGAGCGGTGGACAAACACCGAGCGGCGGACAAACACCGAGCGGTGGAGAAGACCCCGAACCGCCGAAGCCACCCGAAAGCAAAAAAGAGGGCTATGGCGAGGAATTCGATTGGGACGACGGCACCGTGAATAACGGCTGACGTAAAACTTATTAAATCAACGGCTATGCCGTGATAATAAAAAATAAAGAAGGAGAATAACAATGAAAAAAGGATTTTTCAGCAAGACAATTTTACTTTTTCTTGCTCTCGTAATGGTCGCTTTAATGGTGCCTATGGGAGCTATCGGCGTATTTGCGGAAACGGCGGACGTTGACGTTACGGCTGAAACGGTCGTTATCGATTCGGTTGCCGATTGGGAAGCGGTAGCCGCAGTTACGGGCGACACCTTTGAGGGACAGACCGTGTCTCTTGGCGCGGATATCAACTTCGGAAGCGAATCTGCTCCCGTGCTGTTCGATACGTTTTCGGGAACGTTCCTCGGTAACGGACACACCGTAAGCGGAACGGCGATGATCGACCAGAATATCATCGCATCTGTCGTAACCGGCGGTATTATCGATGGTAGTGACGGAACAGAAAACAGCGACAAAATGATGACTATATCGGGCTTTACTTATAATTCTACCGGCAAAACAACTATTGCTATGGTTGTTGGAACTCTCAATGCAGCATCAGCGGTAAAGAATGTTAAAGTTGATAGTTGCAAGATAACCTCGGACAAATCTCTTGCCAGTTTTGTTGTTAGTACCGCGGTCGGAACTGACTTTGAAGGTAACAAGGCTTTGGTATCTAATTGTATGGTGACCAATTGTATTGCAAAATTCACACATCAAAGCGGTCTGGTTGTTGGCGGTGTTACAAAGTATGTAACTATCGAAAATTGTTCCGTTAGCACTTCGTCTATTACGTCAAGCGCTGCGGCTGTTGGCGCAATTCTCGGAAAGATGAATGGCGGTACATACGCGGATATATCAGGTTGTATAATAGCGTCCGACGTGACTATTACAAGCACTAGCATCTCAGATGGATATGGTGAGGGCTGTGGTATGGTAGTCGGTTTAGCTGGCTATGATATGGATTCCTTCAAAGAGACTGAAACCAAAAATGTATATACGGTTGTTATGTCCTCGAATGGTGTTGGTTCAAAAGGATATCTGTCAATTAGTGGATGTACTGTTAACGGTACAATAACTGCTGGAAATAACCTTTCCAAGAAAGACAGCGATGGTAAAGATATTTATACAAATACATCTGTTGGCGGAGTTGTAGGTGCAATTGGCTTAAAAGAAGGAACCGAAATTTTTGGGAACACAGTAAACGTTACGATTACCGCACCTTCCGGAAAAGCTTATGTTGGCGGAATAGTAGGTAGTTCTGCTTCTAAACTGAATATTTATGAAAACACCGTAAATGCAACGATTACCAGTTCTAATAATGCTACGGGCGGTGTTATTGGATATTACGCAGGACAGGGTGCAAATTCTATAATTGTTTCAAGATGTAACATATCCGGTATCGTATATGAAACGGCCAACGGCGGTGGCTCACCGAGAATTGGCGGTATTATAGGAAGAGTAGTAAAGAATACGGTTTCTGCAAGTACCGGAGCTAATAAGGTGGAAAAATGCGACATTGCTTTGGACGTATATTCGTCTTGCCAATACAGCAAGATAGCCGGAATTATCGGTAGCTGGGGAAATGAAGCTATGTCGGCTACACTTGGTATTAGTGATTGTAACATTAGCTCGGTTCTCGCGGTTTCTAATTCAAACAAGCCTAAGCCCGCAGGAATTGCCGCAGAAATTAAATCTGCCGGCTTGACTGTAGACGGAGTTATTGTTGCAGCAACGATGGCTACTACCACGTATAATTCTACCAATAAAACCTTTGGCACTGTAAATGAAAATAATACGGTAATAGCGCTCGGTAATTTGGCGTTTTCCAATGTTTCAAGCGGTATAAGCACCCCTCAAACCACAAATTGCTATACAACTGTAAAGGCAGCTAAACAGACCGGCTTTGTCGTAGTTGAAAACGCCGATGTTTTGGCAAATCTTATAAAGAGAGACTCCAAGAATTTCATTGAAAGCGTAAACGATTACGTTCGTTGCGGACTCGTTCAGGTTTCCAATGAGGTTGACGGAAAGTATATGGTTCGCTTTATCGGTACGAGCATATTCAACGATATTGAAAGTGCGCATATGAAGATAACGGCTACTCTCGGCGCAGAGACGAAAGTATTCGAGGCTGATTGCGAGGCATACGACGTGCTTACCGCACACGGCACCGCGGCGCAGATCAAGCGCGTTGCGTCTGAAAGCTTCGGAGCAGAGAAATTCGTCGCTATAACGGTTAGCGATATACCCGCGGCAAGCGCAAACGACATCGTATTCGATATCGAGCTTACCGTAATCGCGGGCGGTGTTACCTATACTGTTACCGCTAACGATATGCTTCTTCCTCCCGTTGCGGCTTAAGGAGGTACGGATATGAAAAAATATAACGCTCCCGTTTGCGAAATAGCAAACGTTGATACGCGCGATATTATGACCGTATCGGGCTTTGGCGCAAGCTTTAGCTGGGATAACCCCACATCAGTGGCTACGGTTGATATGCAAGATAATATATGATATAATTAAACGGTAGGTGCGGCTTTGCCGCAACTGCCTAAATGTTTACGGAGAAAAAAATGAAAATAACTCATGACCTTCATATACACACCAACCTTTCGGTATGCGCAAAGCCCGGCGCGACGTTTGATATGTACGTAGAGACGGCAAAAAACGAGGGACTGAACGTTCTCGGCTTTGCAGACCACCTGTGGGATGACACGTACGAGCACAGATGCCGAGGCTTTTACAAAAAACAGAACGTAGAGCATGTTCTTTCGCTGAAAGAGCAGCTTCGTCCCGTGGACGGTATCGGGATATATCTCGGCTGTGAGGCGGAATACGATCCAAACAGACACGGAGTTGCGCTTTCCCCCGAAAATGCGGAAAAATTTGATTTCGTTATAGTGCCCACGTCTCATACGCATATGGTGATGTCCAAGGAGCTGTACGAGCCGATGGAAAAGCACAAGGAATTTATGCTTGAGGCTTGGAGAGACGTGCTGGAGTGCGAGGTCGCAAAATACGTCACGGCAATGGCGCACCCGTTTCAGCCCGTTTGCTGTCCTTACGGCTGGGAGCCGATGATAGAATATATTACCGACGACGAGTACAAGTACGCCTTTGACCTCGCGGCAGAGAAGGGCGTTGCCATAGAGGTAAACGTGTCGGGCTTGCGCTGGAAGAGCAACGAAAACATCGAAGCCTCTCCGCTTATGCGAATGTTCCGAATAGCTAAGGATTGCGGCTGTAAGTTTACGTTCGGCAGCGATTCCCACGACGTCGGCGGTCACGGCGGATATATGAGATCGACCGAGCATATAGCCACTCTTTTAGCACTCCGCGAGGACGATATAGTAACGCTTGGAAAGAAATAAAAAAAGACGGCAGTTTTAAACTGCCTTCTTTTTGCTGAAAAAGTATATTTTTCAAAACGAAGGTAGCAGAATGCAAAATCGCTACGCTTTTTACGAGCCTCCCTCCGAGAGGGAGGGGAACCACGAAGTGGTGGAAGGAGCCGACGGAACTGAAAAATAACACAAATTTAACACAAAAAGTGTAATTTACTGCCGCGTTCTCCCTCAGTCTCGCTTTGCGAGCCAGCTCCCTCCCGGAGGGAGCCTTGGGTTTGTGCAAATCTTCAAGCTTGAATTTAAAATGAGGTTTGTCAGTTGTCCGAACTCTCCTCAAGGGCGAGCCTTTTAGGGGAAGCGGTTTGCTATAAAGCCTCCCTCCGAGAGGGAGGGGGACCACGGAGTGGTGGAAGGAGCCGACGGAACTGAAAAATAACACAAATTTAACACAAAAAGTGTAATTTACTGCCGCGTTCTCCCTCAGTCTCGCTTTGCGAGCCAGCTCCCTCCCGGAGGGAGCCTTGGATTTGTGTAAATTTTCAACCTCAAATTCACAAATGAGGTTTGTCAGTGTTCAAAGAGTGTCGGTAAAGCTATTTTAGGCTCGCCCTATGGGAGAGCTCCACGAAGTGGTGAGAGGGCACCCTCTCCGTCACCTCACGGTGCCACCTCTCCCGAAGTGAGAGGCTTGAATTGTTTTTCGACAGACTGAAAGACGGCAGTTTTAAACTGCCGTCTTTTTAAATAAATTCAAGCTCCATAACGCAATATTCAAAGGGAAGGGAATCGTCCTTTGCTATTTTCGTTACCGCAAATCCGTTGCTTTGATAGAATTTCTTGAGCTTTTCATTTTCATTTATCATGACTAACGTCATTTTTTTGCCGCCGTACCGTTCGGCGCGCGCGCGGCAGTGGGCAATAAGCGCCCGTCCTATTCCGAGCTGCTGATATTCGGGAAGCACCGCAAAGCGGCGGAAGGCGTAGACACCGTCCGAGGTTTTTTCAAGCTGGACGTATCCCGCTATTTTGCCGCATACGCAAGCCGCGTACATATGTACGCCGCGCTCCTTTGCCGCGATCAGGTCGGAAAGAGTAATATAAGCTCCGCTTGACGGGTACGTCTCCTTTGTGTATCCAAACCTCTTTGCGCTCTCGCCAAACGCCTGATGAAGAGTTTCAACACACTGCGGAAGCTGATCGTATTCTACAGAGTGTATTTCGTATTCGATCATATTACCACCTCAAGCCTTAAAAAGCTCCGTTGAAAGATATCTGTCGCCTGTGTCGGGGAAAAGCACGACAACGGTCTTGTCCGCGTTTTCGTCAAGCTCCGCTATGCGTACAGCCGCCGCCAGAGCCGCGCCCGAGGATATACCGACGAGTATTCCCTCGCTTCTGCCAACCTCTCTCGCCATTTCCATAGCGTCGCCGTCCTCAACTGTCATTACCTCGTCGTATATTTCGGTATTGAGCAAGGAAGGAATGAAATTCGCTCCGATGCCCTGTATTTTGTGAGGTCCTGCCTTACCGCCCGAAAGAAGCGGAGATGCGGCAGGCTCGACAGCCACGACCTTCACGTCCTCTTTCTTGGATTTGAGAAATTCTCCCGTACCCGTGACGGTTCCGCCCGTTCCCACACACGCTACGAAAAAGTCCAGCTCGCCGTCCGTGTCCTCCCATATTTCGGGCGCGGTCGTTTCAAAATGCGCCGAGGCGTTAGCGGGGTTGGAAAATTGGTCGGGTATAAAGGAATTGGGAATTTCTTTTGCAAGTCCGAAAGCTTTTTCAATAGCGCCCTTCATACCGAGAGCGCCGTCGGTGAGAACAAGCTCTGCGCCGTACGCCCTCATAATAAGACGTCTTTCCTCGGACATGCTGTCGGGCATAACTATAATGCATCTGTAGCCGCGCGCCGCCGCTACGGAGCAAAGACCGATTCCCGTGTTTCCCGACGTTGGCTCTATAATAACCGATCCCGGGGAGAGCTTTCCCGACTTTTCAGCGGCATTTATCATAGAGAGTGCCGCTCTGTCCTTTACCGATCCCGCGGGGTTCAGAAACTCAAGCTTGGCAACGAGCCTTGCCCGAAGATTTAATTTTTTTTCAATATTGGACAGACGAAGCAGAGGCGTGTGACCTATGAGCTTATCTGCCGATGCGTATATCCTTGACATAATATCACCTCACACTGATTATAACATATTTTTCCTCGCGTGTCAACAAGGTATTTTCAGGCTAAAAGGGAAGAGTGTTGAATTGGTATCTATCATTGGCGAACCAAAGCTATTTCCTTAAATTCTTTTATCTGTTCTATTGACAAAGATAAAATACTGTGATATAATACATTTAACAATTAGGTTAAATGTTAAATGAAGGAGAATAAAATGGGACTTCAAAATACAATGAAGGCACTTTCCGATCCCATACGGCGAGAAATTCTCAATCTTCTGAAAAACGGCAGACTGTCGGCGGGAGATATCGTTGAGCGTTTCGAGGTAACGGGCGCGTCCATTTCAAGACACCTGTCGGTACTGAAGGACGCCGACCTCATAAGGGACACGCGGGAGGGCAAATATATATATTACGAGCTTAACGCCTCGGTTCTTGAAGAAATACTGCTTTGGATAGCAGACCTGAAGGGAGAAGATAAAAATGATTAAAAGAAACAAGTGGAAGCTTATAATTTCATCCGCAGTTATATTGTTGCCTATGCTTATCGGACTTATTCTCAGTAAATCTATGCCCGAAAGAATAGCCGTGCATTGGGGCTTTAACGGCGATCCCGACGGCTTTGCAAGTCCTGCGGTCGCGTTTTTCGTAATTCCCTTGGTTTTGCTTGCGATCCATTGGCTGTGTATGATACTGTCCGCAGTCCTTGACAAGGACGGAGGGCAAAACAAGAAGATAACGGAGATCACGTTCTGGATAATACCCGCTATTTCCCTCGCGTCAAACGGTACTATACTCGCCATCGCTCTCGGATATACCTCAAAGGTGTCCGTTATAATTTACGTTTTGCTTGCTGTAGCCTTTATATTCATAGGAAACTATCTTCCCAAGACCACGCGCAACCGTACCATGGGTATAAAGATAAGGTGGGCTATGTCAAACGACGAGAACTGGCAGGCAACGCACCGCTTCAGCGGAAAGCTTTTCGTCGCGGCAGGCTTTGTGTGTCTTCTGGCAATTCCGCTTCCCGCGGTTGCGTTTCCCTTCGTTGCCATAGGCTTGATACTGCTTATAGCAATTCTTCCCACGGTGTATTCCTACCGCTTTTACAAAAAGCAGATAGCCGAGGGCAGGGCGACCAAGGAGGACTACGAAAAGGAGCGCGTCAAAATGCTGAAGGGCGGCAAGGTAGCGGTGGTTATATCCGCAATCGTTGTGCCTGTTTTAATAGTATTCCTCGTGATCACTATGTTCACGGGAAATATAGAGGTCGAGCTTGGCGACACCTCGATGACGGTGGACGCAAGCTTCTCGGGGGCGGTTACCTTTAACTACGGGGATATAGATGCAGTTGAGTACCGCGAAGAGGGCGTTGAGGGCGAGCGGATCATGGGCTTTGGCTCGGCGAGACTGCTTATCGGTACTTTCCAAAACGAGGAGTTTGGGGCGTACACAAGATACACCTATACGGGAGATCGCCCCTGCGTCGTTCTTACGCTTGACGAAAAGAAGGTCGTCATAGGCGGTACTGACGCGGATAGCGTCAAGCAGATATACGACGTAATATCCGAGAAAACAGCACAGTAAGAGGTGCCGTATGAACGTAATAGAAACCAATAACCTTACAAAGTTTTACGGAAGCGCAAGGGGTATAATTGACGTTACCCTGACGGTAAAGGAGGGGGATACGTTCGGATTTATAGGGCCTAACGGAGCAGGGAAAAGCACTCTTATCAGAACGCTTCTCGGACTTATATCTCCAACGGGCGGAAGCGCTTCGGTGCTTGGACTTGACGTAACTAAGAACAGGACGGAAATACTCAGAAGCGTGGGATATCTTCCCTCGGAAACGGCTTTTTACGGTGGAATGAAGGTCAGTGAAATTCTAAAGCTCTCGGCAAACCTCAGAGGAATTGATTGCAGAAGCGAGGCAAAAAGCCTTTGCGACAGATTGGAGCTTGACACGTCGAAAAAGATAGAGCAGCTCTCGCTCGGAAACCGCAAAAAGGTGGGTATCGTCGCGGCGCTCCAGCACAAGCCGAGGCTTTATATACTCGATGAGCCGACAAGCGGGCTTGATCCCCTTATGCAAAAGGAATTTTACACCGTACTCAAGGAGCGAAGCGACGAGGGCGCGACCGTGTTTCTTTCGTCTCACGTTCTTTCCGAGATAGGTCGCTACTGCAAGAGCGCGGCTGTCATAAGAGAGGGAAAGCTGCTCGTGTCGGACAGCGTGGAAAAGCTCGGACACACGGGCGTCAAGCGCGTTACTCTCAGAGGGGTAAGCGGCGAGCTTAATATAGAAAACGCAAGGGACGTAAGATTTGAGAACGACGTCGTTAATTTCCTTTACGACGGAAAAGCCACGGAGCTTACAAAGGAGCTGTGCAAGGTCAGCTTTGAGGACGTGAATATAACCGACCCCGACCTTGACGAGGTATTTATGCACTACTACGCAAAGGAGGGAAATTAATATGAAGCTTTTTCTTCACGAGCTCCGACTGAATAAAAAGGCGCTTATAATATGGAGCTGCGCGATTTCCTTTATGCTTGGTATTTGCATAATCATTTACCCCGAAATGTCCTCTCAGATGGGAGAGGTCGGCGATATGTTTTCCGAGATGGGCGCGTTTTCGGACGCGTTCGGTATGGATAAGCTTAATTTCGGAGAGTTTATGGGGTATTTCGGAATTGAATGCGGAAACGTGCTCGGACTTGGCGGCGCGCTGTTTGCCGCGATAGTAGGCGCGTCGGCTCTTGCTAAGGAGGAAAAGGAGCACACGGCAGAATTTCTGCTCACGCACCCTATATCCCGCGTAAGAGTGATAACCGAAAAGCTTTTGTCCTCGCTTATTCAGGTGTGCATACTCAACGCGGCGGCGGTTGCCGTGACCTGCGCGTGCATATTTATCGTGGACGTAGATGCTGACTCGGCAACGCTTGCGCTCGTGTTTTTGGCGCACCTTATATTACAGCTTGAAATAGTGTGTCTCACCTTCGGCATTTCCGCCTTTTTGCGACGCGGAGAGCTTGGAGTGGGGCTCGGTCTTGTGTTTACTGCGTACTTTTTAAATATACTTGCAAATCTCACCGAGGAGCTGAAATTCCTCAAATACGTCTCTCCGTTCAGCTACACCGACGGCGCGTACATAATCCCCGAAAGGTCCATCGACGTAAAATACCTCGCCGTAGGACTTGCGCTATCCGCGCTCGGCATCGCCGCCGCGTATTGGAAATATACTAAAAAGGATATTGCGTAAGAAGGATTAATAATCATTTTCCGAAATGCCTCTGCGAACACACCCCGCCTTGCGGTGCCCGAATTTTGTTCGCCTTCGCGTAGCTCGGCGCAAAATTCGACCGCTGCGGTAATTGCGCACTGCCTTCATCTGCCACAGGCAGCGGCAGTGTGCAATTCCCAACGAGCTACGCTCGTCGGAATAACCCGAGGTCGTGGAGTACAGCTCTCGATTCCGCAACCAAAACGAAAAGGCACCCTGATGGGTGCCTTCGTTTTGTGAAAGGGCTATAAAAAAGATATTTGGTG
>JAZOON010000175.1:0-12522 GCA_045655045.1 Eubacteriales bacterium
GAGGACGAGGAGGCGTATGAGCTTTGGACAAAGGTCATCGGAGTTCCCGCCGAGAGAGTTGTAAGACTCGGCAAGGCAGACAACTTCTGGGAGCACGGCACAGGTCCCTGCGGACCCTGCTCCGAGATATACTTTGACAGAGGAGAGAAGTACGGCTGTGGCTCGCCCGACTGCAAGCCCGGCTGTGACTGTGACAGATTCATGGAGATCTGGAACAACGTATTCTCACAGTTTAACAACGACGGAAACGGAAACTACACCGAGCTTGCTCAGAAAAATATAGATACGGGTATGGGTCTTGAGCGTCTCGCTTGCGTAATGCAGGGCGTGGACAACCTCTTCGAGGTCGATACCGTCCGTAAGATACTCAACACTGTATGCTCTATCTCGGGCAAGACCTACGGTGAGAACGCAAAGGACGACATCTCCATCCGCGTCGTCACCGACCATATAAGAAGCGCTACGTTTATGATAAGCGACGGAGTTATTCCTTCAAACGAAGGACGCGGATACGTTCTCCGCAGAATTTTGCGCCGCGCGTGCCGCTTCGGTAAGCTTCTCGGTATAAATAGAGCCTTCCTTTGCGAGCTTTGCGAGGTTGTTATCGGTGAGAATGCCACCGCTTACCCCGAGCTTGTCGAAAAGAAAGCGTATATACTCAAGGTTATCGGAAACGAGGAGGAAAGATTTGACGCGACTATCGACGCGGGACTTTCCATACTCAACAATATCATCCGCGACAGCGTAGCGGCAAACCGCTCCGTTATAAGCGGCGAGGACGTATTCAAGCTTTACGACACCTTTGGCTTCCCCATAGACCTCACCCGTGAAATAGTCGCCGAAAACTCCCTTGAAATAGACGAGGAGACCTTCTTAAAGCTTATGAAGGACCAGAAGGACCGCGCAAGAGCCGCAAGAGGCAATATCGGCGGTTGGGACGAATCCTCAAAGAAGATCCTCGGCGACCTTCCCGCAACCGTGTTCTGCGGTTACGACGGCTTTGAAGCTGATGCAAAGGTACTTGCTATTATCATTGAAAACGAGGACGGAACGGCAAGCGTTGACAGCGTGAACGAGGGCGATTTCACTCTCGTGCTTGACAGAACTCCCTTCTACGGAGAGGGCGGCGGTCAGGTAGGCGACAACGGAGTTGTCGGTAACGAGTCCTTCGTTGCAAACGTAAGCGACACGAAAAAAACGGACGGCGTTTATCTGCACGTTTGTACGGTAGCCAACGGCACGCTTAAGGTCGGCGACACCGTAAAGGCGACGGTAGACACTCCCGACCGTAAGGCTATAATGCGCGCTCACTCCTCTTGCCACCTTCTTCAGGCGGCACTCCGCACCGTTCTCGGAAATCACGTTGAACAGGCGGGCTCTTACGTTGATTGCGACCACGTTCGCTTTGACTTCACCCACTTTGCCGCGCTCACCAAGGAAGAGATAAAGGCAGTAGAAGCACTCGTCAACAGTCACATACTGCTTGGCGAAGATATAACGATGAAGGAAATGCCCATAGACGAAGCTAAAAAGCTTGGAGCTATGGCACTCTTCGGAGAAAAGTACGGCAGTATCGTTCGCGTCGTCCGTATGGGTAATTTCTCAACCGAGTTCTGCGGTGGTACGCATCTTGACAACACGGCAAAGATAGGTCTGTTCAAGATAACGTCCGAGTCTTCCGTTGCGGCAGGCGTAAGAAGAATAGAAGCGAGAACGGGCTATGCGGTCCTCACTATCATCGAAGACCAGCAGAAGCTTATAGCTGACACAGCAAGCGTTCTCAAGGCGCAAAATCCTTCCGACCTGGCAAAGAGAGCCTCCGTCGTTGACGAAGAGCTTCGCGCGGCAAAGAAGGAGATCGACTCTCTCAACTCCAAAATAGCGGCTTCAAAGCTTTCGTCCATACTTACGGGAGCGCAGTCCGTGGGAGCATTCAAGCTCGTGACGGCTCGTCTTGACGATATGCAGCCCGATGCGGCTCGTACCTTGGCTGACGAAATAAAGGCTAACAACGCAGATACCGTTGCAGTCCTCGCGCTTACAAACGGCGATAAGCTCAACTTTATCGCAGTTGCGGGTAAGGACGCTGTAAGCGGCGGAGCGCACGCAGGAAAGCTCGTCGGCGCAGTTGCCGCAGTAACGGGCGGTAAGGGCGGCGGACGCCCCGATAACGCTATGGCAGGCGGTAAGGACGTTTCCAAGACGGACGAAGCTCTTGCAGCAGCGAAGGACGCTCTTCTTGGAATGTTGAAGTGAAATCTAAAATAGAATATGACTATAATGAGGGGAACTTTCTTTCGTGAAAGTTCCCCTCAAGGTACCTTCAAAGAACTTATTGAAGGTTGATATAAAAATAATGGCAAGCTATGTGCTGTCTTTGCACCTCTGCTCCTGACATAAAATATTCGCTCAAACCTTAGCCACACATTTGTCCATAAGTTTTTTGGTGCTACCTTTTTTTCAAAAAAGGTAGCAAAAACCGCGTCCCCGCATCCCCGCGTCCCCACGTCACATTTGCTTTCTTACAAAAGAGTATCTAATATTTCCTCGATCGTATCGTAAACCGCCGCGCCCGTTGACATAAGATGCTCCTTGGATTGATGTCCTCGGCAAACGAGAGCGCAATCCGCACCCAGTGCTTTCGCCGTTTCGACGTCGTGATCGGTATCGCCTATCAGCAACACGTCCGCACCCGAATGTCTTTCTCTCCAATCGTACGCGAGCGAAAGCTTAGATCCTGCGTGGATATTGTCAAGTCCGAGCGTTTCGTCAAAATAAGAGCGTATTCCGAGGTCTTCAAGCTGACGTTCGAGCATTCCCCTCTCCGTCGCGGAAAGCACAGTTTGGGTTATTCCCTTTCCGCTTATGGCATCAAGCGCGAAAATAACGTCAGAATAAAGCTGCGCGCTCTTTACTCCTTCAAGATACAACGCCACCCATTTGGGCGCGATAACCTCGTATGGCTCGCGGTCGAAATCAAATCCGAGCCCTCTGTAATATTCAATTATGGGAAAACGGAATATTCGTCTGTAATGCTCGACACTATCTATCGTTGAAAGTCCCCTCTCTTCAAGCAGTTTGTTTACCGCCCGAATTCCCGTTTCAACGTCGTCAAGCAGCGTTCCGTTAAAATCCCATATAACGTATCCGTATTTTTTCATTTCTCTTCCTTTAGCAAAAAGGGTTGGCTCTCAGCCAACCCTTTTAATTTTTTATATTATGCTTCTTCTTCTTCCGCAGGGCGCTCGTAGATCTTCTTCTCTACCGCCCATTCGGTATAAGAATGGTAAAGTCCGCATATATCCGTTTCGCTCTGAGGCGGTATATCGGCGAGAAGCGCGCTAAAGCAGCTCTCGTCAGCAAGCATATCGCAGATCTCTGTCACCGTAGCATCATAATTGTCTGCCGTACAACTATTGAGCTTTTCAAGTGCTGTTGCGGAAAGCTCTCTGAGTCTTGCGAGAGCGTCCATATCAATGACCATATCCTTATAGTCAATTCTGTAGCCCATGGTAAGACTTGCGACCGCGTCTATATTCTGCTGCTTGATAAATGCCTTAAGCGTGGGATTTTCGCCAACCTTGTTGTACGCGATAAGCGTATTACCCGTCTTGTTTACGTCCATAACGTAATCATAACCGCCGTCGTCGTTCTCAAGCATCTTGACTACCATATAAGGATTGCCCTCTGCGTCCTTGTAATCGGACTCAACAAGCTGATAATCCTCATCAAGAATACCGTACTGAAGAATATTTCTTATATCCTCGTTGGTGTTGATATAAGTGAGTATCTCCATACTTCTCGAGGTATTTGCGGTATAGGTGGATACGGCGAACATATTTTCATAGAGGTCCATAGTGTTAAGCGTGGGAGCGCCTACAACGACCGCTTCGTAATTCTCCGCGAATGCCTGAGGTATCTCAGCGCCGCCCTTGATGCAAGCCATAGCAACCTTACCGTTTACAAAAGCATCGTAGTTAGCCTGCTCGCCCATTGCGCCGTAAGCCTTGCTGTATCCCTTAACTACACCAAGCTGATCTATGAACTTGGTGTTGTTAAACCTTGTCATGTGGAGATACGAGGTAGTCTTGTCTCCGTAAGCCGCGCCCGCGGTGACGTCACTTGCGAGAACGGAGAAATCGGTAGACAGATCACCCTTTTCATCTATTCCCCAATAGTATATACCCGACGAAGCGAGCTCTATCTGAGAAAGATCCGAATAAATAAGCTTGTCATACTTATTGTTATACTCGTTTATGTCGTCAAGGAACTGCTGAACCTTATCAGCCGTGAAGCTCGTGAAATCCTTGAGTCCCGCGTCGGTATTGTACTCAAAATCCGCAAGTGCCTGCTTATTTATAAGAAGGTACGTATAATCACCGATTGCGGCGTTCGTGGGAAGCGCGTACGTGCCGTTTCCGTTAGCGGACTTCATATATGTAAGGAAATCCGTGGAAATATAGGAATTCAACTTCTTGGATGAGCTTGAAAGCTCCTCGTCGAGCTTCTGGAGCATTTCCATTTCCATATACTGCTTATACTTTGCATATCCGCCAAGATAGAAGATGTCAACCTGATAATCAGCAACCGTGGGATACTTTATCTGCGATACGCCCCACTCGTCCTCATAGGTTTCCTCCTCCGTGCTTTCCTCCTCAACGGGAGCCGCTATAAGTCCCTGCTCCTCAGCGTCCTTTCTTGCGGCGAAAGCAGCCTCAAGAGCCACGTAATATTCATCGGGAGTATAGAAACGAAGGTCAAGCTGCGTCTTGAACTTAGACTTGGTGATCTTATTTACAGCCGCCTCAACAGCGTTTGCCTGATCCTCGCTGACCTCCTCCTCGGACATCAAATACATAACCAAGGTCATCGCGCTTGCGGATGCCTCTTCGTTTATGTCGTCTACCGCCTCTTGGTCGTCCTTGGCGCCACAGCCCGCAAAGCAAGCCACCACCATAACGAGTGCTATGAGAAGGCATAACAGTTTTTTCTTCATTTTGTTCCTCCTAAAACCAAAAGCCATAAAAGCCCAATTTATATACTATAATATTTTACACCAAATTTCGGAAAATGTCAAGTGATTTTTTTGTGACGGACAAGCGCTTCTCGTACGAAAAACCGCGCGTCGACAATAGTTTTCCAAAAAAATCAGCATTATGCACACAAATGCGCCGCCAACTTTTTATACTATACCCAATCCGATATCACTTTTTGTCAATTCTTCCGCTTCTTTTTTGGGTATTTTAACGATTTTTTTATCAATCAAGGAAACCGCGAAGATGTCTTGCGCGGCTGGGGTGACGAAGCTTACGCAAAGCCTTCGCCTCTATCTGACGGATACGCTCACGGGTAATGTCAAATTCTTTGCCGACCTCCTCAAGCGTTCTCGTACGTCCGTCGTAAAGACCGAAGCGGAGCTTTATTACGTGCTCCTCTCTCGGAGTGAGCGTATGAAGCTCTCTCTCTATGACCTCGCGCAGAATAGTGGTAGCCGCCGCATCAGAGGGCGTGGGGGTATCCTCATCCGCGATAAAGTCGCCGAGGTGGCTGTCCTCCTCCTCGCCTATCGGAGTTTCAAGAGATACGGGATCCTGCGCTATCTTCATTATCTCCCTTACCTTCTCTGCCGACATTCCCATCTTCTCGCCTATTTCGTCAGCCGTAGCCTCACGTCCAAGCTCCTGAAGCATCTGACGGGAGTAACGCGATACCTTGTGTATCGTCTCCACCATATGGACGGGAATACGAATAGTTCTCGCCTGATCGGCGATAGCTCTCGTTATCGCCTGACGTATCCACCACGTAGCGTAGGTTGAAAACTTATATCCGCGGTTGTAATCAAACTTATCTACCGCCTTCATAAGTCCGAGGTTACCCTCCTGTATAAGGTCAAGGAAGAACATTCCCTTTCCCACGTATTTCTTCGCGATGCTTACGACAAGACGAAGGTTAGCCTCAACAAGCTCATTCTTTGCTTTGTTTTTCGTCTCCTCGTCAAAGTCGCCGCTCATTATCTCGGCAAGCTCCCTTTCCCTATCACTCGTAAGAAGCGGTACGCGACCTATCTCCTTAAGATACATACGAACGGGGTCATCTATGGCAAGTCCCTCCTGCTCGAGTATCTTTTCCATATTCTCGCTCGTGCCGAAGGCTTCGACCTCAGACTCTATCTCGCTCATCTCCGAATCGGAAAAGTCCTCCGGCAGAGGCATTCCCGTGTCCTCAAGGGCATCGTAGAATTTGTCCTCCTCGTCGAAATCCATCTCCTCAACAGCTTCGCTTATCTCACCCATAGAAAGCTTTCCTTCTTTACTTTTAGCGATAAGCTCGTCCACGTCGATATTCTTTTCCTGTAAGTTCTTCATTTCGTTATCCTGCATTTTTTCTTCCTTTTCCTTTATGTTTTTCCGTTTTTATCGGTTCTGTTGCGACGCATCATAGCAAGAAGGTCCTGCCCCTTTACGTCAGCCGCCGTATTCTTTTGATTTTTTAGGTTTTTAATAGCCGTATCGAACACCTCTTTGTCGTTTCTCGTAAGTCTGCGGCGCTCGACCTCTATCTTCTCAAGTCTGCCTATCTCGTCAACACTGAAAAACTGCCCCATCAGCGCCCGTGAATAACCCTCGGGGGAGCGTTCAAGCTCCATAAGCCTGTCAAACACCTTTCTTCCGAATGACGTTACGAAATCGTCTCCGACAAGCTCCGTTTCACCGTTTGCCACAGCATGTCTGTATTCGTCGAATATGAGCATCATAGCCAGCAGATTTTCCTCAATATCGTTAGCCGCTATATGAACCGCAGCATCGGGATTTACCCTGTCACCGATGTTCTTAATAGAAAGCATAACGTCCTGCGACTGCTTTTTCTGCGCCTCCGCCGCTCTTTTGCGGCGAATACGCTCCACGTCGTTTTTTACAGACTCCGCAGAAACGCCCAACGCCCCTGCCGCGCTTTGTATATATATGTCTCTCTCAACGCTGTTATGAACGTCAGCAATAAGCGAGCATATATCCATAGACGCCTTTATCTTTTCGTCCGCAAGACTTATATCTCTCTCCCCGAGTATCTTATCCATACGGAACTCAAAGCCTATCTTACTTTCGTCAAGACTCTTCTCAAAGCTTTCCTTACCGAATTTCTTTATGTATTCGTCAGGGTCCTTCGCTCCGTTCAGCTTTATGACGCGAACGTCGATTCCAACCTCTCCAAGCAATCTCATAGCCTTGGTGGCGGCGTTCTGTCCCGCGTTGTCCGAGTCGTAGCATATGACCACCTTTTTGGTGTATTTTGCGAATATTCTCGCCTGCTCCGAGGTTATAGCCGTTCCGAGCGTTGCGACGGCGTTTTCAAAGCCCGCCGCGTGCAGAGCGATAACGTCCATGTACCCCTCGCAAAGTATCATTCGCTCCGCGCAGTGCTTTCTCGCGTAGTTGAGCGCGAACAGATGTCGGCTCTTCTTGAACGCGGGCGTGTCCGATGAGTTGAGATATTTCGGTGTGGAATCGTCCATCACGCGTCCGCCGAAGGCAACTATGTTGCCCGACGTATCGATTATCGGAAATATAACTCTGTTTCGGTACAGGTCGAAAAGCTTTCCGCTCTTTTCACTCCGTTTGCAGAGAAATCCCGCTATAAGCTCCTCCTCCGTGTACCCAAGTGAGCGCATTCTGCGTGTGAGTGCCGAGAAGTCGTTTGGTGCAAAGCCAAGACCGAAATGCTTTATCGTAGCGTTATCAAGCTGTCTCTTCTCCCTCAGATACGCCATAGCCTCTCCGCCTATCTCTCGGTCAAACAGACATTCTCTGAAAAATTTTCCCGCCTCGAGATTGAGCGCGTAAAGTCTTTTTCTTGACACACCCTGACGTTCCCCGTCATCTCTGTCGTCGGGAATATCTATCCCCGCTCTGTCGGCAAGATATTTAAGCGCCTCGACGTAATCCATATTCTCCGCGCGCATAATAAAGCTTATAACGTCGCCACCCGCTCCGCAGCCGAAGCAGTAAAAGCTCTTAGTCGCCGTAAACACCGTAAACGACGGCGTTCTCTCACTGTGAAAGGGACAAGGGGCTTGATAATTCGAACCCGCCCGCCTGAGCGTTACGTAAGACCCTATCACGCTCTCTATGTCGTTTCTGTATACTATCTCTTCTATTATCTCTCTCTGTATCATTCCCTCGGACCTCTCCAGACCTTGGGGATATACAGCTCGGAAAACGCCTCGATAGCGTATCTGTCCGTCATTCCCGAAATAAAATCGCAAGCGCATCGCTCAACGCCGTCGCTCTCGCAGTTTGCCCGATAAAGCCTTGGCAGCTTGTCGGGATTTGCCACGTAATGCTCAAACAGTCTCATAAGCATTTCCTGCGCCTTGGCTTCCTCGGACTTCGCGCGGGGATTTCTGTATACCCTCTCAAAGAGAAATTCTCTGAGCTTGTCCGTCGCCTCTTGTACCTGCGGCTCCATTTTTACCGTCGGGCGCTCCGTGCTATACCTTATTATGGAGGATACCATCGTATTTATCCGCTGTGAATGCTCGTCTCCGAGCACGTCGCGTATTTCCGCGGGAATTTCCTTGGAATAAAGGATACCCGCGCGGCAGGCGTCGTCGATATCGTGATTTATATACGCTATTCTGTCGGCGTACTTAACTATGACGCCCTCAAGCGTCGACGCTACGTTCTTGCCCGTGTGGTTTGCGATACCGTCGCGGACCTCCCACGTAAGGTTAAGTCCCTCTCCGCCTCTCTCAAGCTTCTCCACGACTCGCACGCTCTGCTTGTAGTGGGTAAACTCAGGGTCGAAGCATTTTTGCATAGCGTACTCTCCCGCGTGACCGAACGGCGTGTGACCTATATCGTGCCCGAGTGCCGCCGCCTCGGTAAGGTCCTCATTAAGACGAAGCCCTCTGGCGATTATCCTCGCTATCTGAGTGACCTCAAGCGTATGCGTCATACGTGTTCTGTAATGGTCGCCCGCAGGAGCGAGAAAGACCTGCGTTTTGTTCATAAGACGCCTGAAGGATTGGCAGTGAAGTATTCTGTCGCGGTCGCGCTGAAACTCCGTTCTTATCGCGCAAGGCTCGTATTCCTTATCCCGTCCGCGCGTCTGTGAGCTGAGACACGCAAACTCCGATAGCGTTTGCTTTTCGTATTCAAGAAAGCTGTCCCGAACGCTTTTTTCGCTCATAATTTTATCCCCCTTTCCGTCCTCATAAAAAAGATTACAATATAATATACGCAAAAAAAATGAAAAATACTTTTTTTCTGCAAAAAAATTTTCAATTTTTTTAAAAATTGACACAAAATCCTTTTTTATGGGATTTCGTGCCATAAAATTTAAAGCTCCGCGCCGCCTGACAGGCGGCGCGAAAAATCATTTAACCTCGCCGTTTTTGATAAACAGTACGCCAAGCGTATTTCTGCCGCAGTGGGAAGAAATAGTGCAGCCCGCTCTGGTTACGTGCACCTCACGGAATACTCCAAGCGCGCTGACCTGTTCAACGCAAGCCTTGACTATGCTCTCGTCACAGCCCGCGTGGGTTACGAATATTCTGTCTGTCCTTATATCGGACGCGTCACCGATCATATCGTTTATATAAGATTTCAGCACGACGTCAAATCTTCCGCGGTATTTCTTTCCGACGCCCATCTTTCCTTCTCTTACCATAATACAAGGCTTAAGCTGAAGGACGTTTGCGCCAAGCACCGCAAGAGCAGAGCATCTTCCGCCCTTGTGAAGAAATTCGAGATTGTCAATCACAAACGACGCGTCAACTCTGTCCGCAAGCGCGGAGCATTCGTCCGCGATCTCCCTCGCAGTCTTTCCGTCTGCCGCCATATCGCAAGCCGCAAGCACAAGAAGTCCGCCGCCCGTAGACAGATTTTTGGTGTCAACGACGTAAACGTCCTCAAAGGACTCTGCCGCAAGCCTTGCGTTGTTGTACGTTGACGACATAGCCGAGCCTATAGTAAACGTTACAACGGAATATCCCGCCTCAACGCACTCTCCGAAAAAGCTCTCGAAATCAGCGATGTTGACCGCCGCCGTTTTGGGAAGCTCTCCCGTTTTCTCGTAATGAGCGTAGATCATATCGGGATCTACGTCAACGCCGTCAGTATAATTATTTTCTCCAAGAGTAACGCCAAGGGGCAGTATTTTAACACCGTAGCGTTCTATGAGCTCAGGACTCAAATCACAGGTACTGTCACTTGCAATTATTACTTTCTTACTCATAAATACTCCTTTACACAAATCTTACTTTACAAATTCGCCGTATATCGCCTTAAGCGCCTTATCGAAATCGCGTTCCTCGATTCCGACTATGATGGAGATCTCGCTTGAGCCCTGGTCTATCATTCTGATATTTATGCCGGCAGCGGAAATAGCGTCGAATATTCTCGCCGCAGTTCCCTTCGCCTTGACCATAGCGCGACCGACGATAGCGATAAGCGCGAGTCCATCCTCAACGGCAATGCTGTCGGGTCTTACCGTTCTGTTTATGGAAGAAAGCACCTTTTCGCGTCTGCCGTCAAGCGTTGCGCTGGAAACGACAATACTCATATTATCGATACCCGAAGGCAAATGCTCAAAGGATATCTCGTTATCCTCAAGGACCTCAAGAACCTTTCTGCCAAAGCCCACCTCTGAGTTCATCATATCCTTTTCGATAGTGATAACGGAAAAGCCCTTCTTTCCCGCAACACCCGTGATTATCTTCTCGGTATCGTAGTCCGAAGTCTCCGCAACTATCATAGTTCCGTCGTCCTCGGGAGCGTTGGTATTTCTTATATTTATCGGTATCTGCGCGTATCTTACGGGGAATATAGCATCCTCGTGAAGAACCGTCGCGCCCATGTAGGAAAGCTCGCGAAGCTCGCGGTAGGTTATGGTTTCAATAGCCGCGGGGTTATCGATTATTCTGGGGTCAGCCATCATAAAGCCCGATACGTCCGTCCAGTTCTCATAAAGATCAGCCTGCGCCGCTCTTGCAACGATAGAGCCCGTGATGTCCGAGCCGCCTCTTGAAAATGTCTTTATAGTTCCGTTGGGCATCACACCGTAAAATCCGGGAATGACCGCCTGCTTGTGCTGCATAAGCTCGCGGCTCATAGCCTCGTTGGTCTTTTCCTCGTCGAACGTTCCGTTATCCTTGAAGAAAATAACGTTTTCCGCGTCAATAAAATCATACTTAAGATACTTCGCAAGAATAAGTCCGTTGAGATATTCTCCGCGGCTTGCCGCGTAATCTCTACCCGAATTGTGCTGCATAGATCTCTTTACGTATTCAAGCTCTCCGCTTATATCGAAATCAAGTCCAAGCTCGGCAATAATTCCGTTATATCTGTCGCAGATACCCTTGAAGTACTCGTCTATATCCTCGTGATTGCGAATCATATCGTAGCAACGGTAAAGCATATCCGTAACCTTTGTATCGTCCTTATGTCTCTTACCCGGCGCGGATGGAACTACGTATCTTCTCGCAGAGTCCGCGGTTATAATGCTTTTTACCTGTCTAAAATGCTCAGCGTCAGCAAGCGAGCTACCGCCGAATTTTACTACCTTGACCTTCATTGTAAACACCTTTCTCAATAAAGAATTATAAAAAATAAAATTGCCGTTCTTTATATTATATAAAATTTTCTGTCACTTGTCAACAAATTTCACGAATTTTTTTAAGCATTACGTCAAAAATACTCAGCTATTCTCGACGTATCTGCTCGCCTGAGTTGAAAACAGCTCGAAATACCTTCCCTTTTTCTCCATAAGCTCTCTGTGAGTTCCCTCTTCTATAAGCTCACCGTATTCAAGAACGATTATCTTAGTTGCCACGGTAGCACTTGAAAGTCGGTGAGATACGAATATGGTCGTCTTATCCTCTCGCAGCTTATCAAACTGATTGAATATCTCCTGCTCGGCTATGGGGTCAAGAGACGCCGTCGGCTCGTCAAGAATAAGTATATCCGACGTGCTGTAAAAGGCTCTCGCTATGGCAAGCTTTTGCCACTGACCGATAGACAGCTCTATTCCGTTAGGCTCAAAATATCTCATAAGAGGCGTATCGTATCCGTCGGGAAGCTTGTTGATAAAGACCTCAGCGTCAGCGTCTGTCGCCGCCTGAATTACGTCCTTTTCGCTATGCTCTCTGTGAATGTCGCCAAACTCTATGTTTTCGCTCACACTGAACGCGTACTTTCCAAAATCCTGGAATATGATTCCGAACATGCTGTATAGATCCTTGACGTCGTACTCACGCAAATTTCTTCCGTCGAGGAATATCTCGCCCTCGGTGGGATCGTAAAGTCGAGTGAGAAGCTTGATAAACGTAGTCTTACCCGCGCCGTTAAGTCCTACGAGAACGGCTGTCTCGCCAGGACGGATAGTAAGATTTATGTTTTTAAGCACGTCTCTTTTCGTACCGGGATATCTGAAGCTTACGTTCCTGAACTCTATCGTATGCGCTCCGCCGTGCTCTACCCTCTGCGGCTCATCGACCGAGGGTACGATCGTAGGCTCGACCTTCAT
>JAZOON010000176.1:0-4319 GCA_045655045.1 Eubacteriales bacterium
GCAGTGACGGCAATAAGCCGACTTGACGGCTCGGAGGTGCTTACCGACCTTGCGTGCTACCTGCTTGAAAGAGAAAACTAATTGTAAATTTTGGAGGCAGTATGGAATATATAAAGGACCTTGTGTTTAACTATGTAATGGCGAGCGCGTTTCTCGGCTGGTTCTTCGCTCAGGTAA
Source organism: Eubacteriales bacterium (assembly GCA_045655045.1). GTDB lineage: Bacteria > Bacillota > Clostridia > Oscillospirales > CAG-272 > HGM12713. Next base: position 178 of record JAZOON010000176.1, read on the forward strand.
TAAAGGTGCTTATAGCCTTGCTTGATAAGGACAAGAGAAGCTCGTTTAACGTGATGTTTTCAACGGGAGGAATGCCAAGCTCCCACTCTGCTGCGGTAACGGCGCTTTGCTTTGCTTGCGGTATTCAGGAAGGACTTGGCTCGGCGATATTTGCCATAAGCTTCGTGCTTGCGGGTGTCGTGATCATAGACGCGAGCGGAGTCAGATACGAAACGGGAAAGCAGGCAAAGCTTCTTAACAAGATAAGCAAAAAGCTGTTCTCAAAGGACGAGGAGGAATTTGAGGCGGGACTCAAGGAGCTTGTCGGACACACGCCCTTTCAGGTACTTATGGGAACGATACTCGGAGCGGGTGTAGCTATATTCATGGGCTTTATCATGGGGAAATTTTAAGATATGAGAGCTGACGTTTATTTGTCAACGTTCGGACACGCGCAAAGCAGAAAGAAGGCTCAGGACCTTATAGAGGCGGGTGCTGTCAGAATCGACGGAGAGACGGTTAAAAAGCCGTCAGCGCTGATAAACGAGGAAATACCTCATACGGTGGAAACAGAGCAGATATTCAAGTACGTAAGCCGTGGCGGAATGAAGCTTGAAGCCGCGCTTGATGCTTTTCGGCTGAACGTCAACCGAGCTAAGGCGGTGGACGTGGGCGCGTCCACGGGCGGTTTTACGGATTGCCTTCTGAAGCGGGGCGCGGCGGTCGTGTATGCGATAGATGCCGGCGTGGGGCAGCTTCATCCAAGTCTTGTTGAGGACGGTCGCGTCAGAAATATTGAGAAATTCAACGCAAGAGAGCTGTCGAGCGAGATTACCGAGGGGCTTTGCGATATCGCCGTGGCAGACGTTTCTTTTATTTCACAGACGTATCTTTTAGCGGGTATTTCGTCCGTTCTGAAGGCAGGTGGAGTATTCGTAAGTCTTATAAAGCCGCAGTTCGAGGCGGGACGTCAGGCACTTGGAAAGAACGGCGTCGTTAGCAGCGGAGCGTACAGATTTCTGGCGGCAAAGAGGGTAATAATCTGCGCTTGCGAGAACGGCTTTGATTGCCTCGGATTTATCCGTTCTCCAATAGAGGGCGGAGACGGAAACAAGGAATACCTTGCGCTGTTTGTGAAAAGGGAATGCGTAACTCCCAAAATAGACGACAAATACATAAAGCGAATAACGGCACAGTAAGGAATTTTAGCTATGAAAAATATTGCGCTTGTAACTAATTATAACATACCCGAAAAGCTGAACGCCGCAGACAAGGTGGCGCAGAAAATAGGGAACAGAGTGGAGAGTATCTTTATCCCCGCTACATATAAGGACAGGATATTCCGTAACCGTATGCATAAAAGCATATACGCGTATAAGACGCCCGAGGAGATATATTCGGAGTCTGAGCTTATAGTGGTTATAGGAGGGGACGGCTCTATGCTCGACGCGGCAAGACGCGCGGCAAGGAGCGGTATTCCCGTTCTTGGCATAAATATGGGCAGAGTTGGCTATATGACGGAGCTTGAAATGGATGAGCTTGATCTTATAGACAGAGTTTTTGAGGGGAAGTGTTGGCTTGACGAGAGGGCGATGCTTTCGGTAAAAATAGTGTCGGACAACGGACAGACGCGCTTTGTTACTGATGCGCTCAACGAGGCTGTCGTGGCAAACGGCTCTACGGCAAGGATAATTGACGTTGAGCTTTCCGAGAATGACGAGCTTGTCAGCACTTACCGTGCGGACGGACTCGTGGTAGCAACGCCTACGGGCTCGACGGCGTATTCACTTTCGGCGGGCGGACCTATCATAGATCCGAGGCTTTCCTGTATATGCGTAACGCCCGTATGCCCCCACTCCCTTTTGGCGCGCCCCACGATATTTCCCGATACGGCGCAGCTCAAGGTAAAAAACATATGCGTCCGTGAAAAGGTGCTTCACCTGACCGTTGACGGAAAGGCGACGTTTGATATGTACTACGGAGATACCGCGCTTATAACCAAGTCACGTATAAAGGCGAGATTGCTACGCGTAAAGGACGAGGGCTTTTGTTCAAAGGTAAGACTTAAAAAACTTATTTGAGGATATAAAAATGAAAAACGAGAGACAGGCAAGAATACTCGAGATAATAAAGCAGTCCGACGTTCACACGCAGGATGAGATAACGGAAATTCTTAAAAGAGAGGGCTTTAAGGTAACGCAGGCGACGGTGTCGCGCGACCTTAAGGAGCTGAAGCTTACGAAGAGTATGTCGTCTGCGGGAAAATACAGATACGTGTCTCACGTGTCGTACGATCAGATGAGCATAGTAAAGCTTAACGCCACGATGCTCAGCTCGATAGTAGGGGTACGCTATTCTATGAATAACGTGGTTATAAAGACCTTCCCGGGACTTGCTCAGGCGGTCGCTTCGAGCGTGGACTCTATGAACGTTGACAGCATACTCGGCTGCGTTGCGGGCGACGATACGATAATAGTCGTTACAACGGACGAGGAGAGCGCCGAAAAATTCGGCAATAAATTACGTGAAATGACGAAGGGATATTGAGCGAAATGATCTCATCCTTGCACATAGAAAACATTGCGGTCGTCAAATCGCTTGACGTTGATTTTGAAAAAGGACTTACCGTTCTTTCGGGAGAGACAGGAGCGGGCAAGTCAATAATAATAGACAGTCTCGGACTTTTGCTCGGAGCTAAGGCAGACAGGGAGCTTATAAGAACGGGAGAGAGCAAGGCTCTGGTCAGCGCGCTTTTCTCGGACGTCAGCTACGACGTGAGAAATAGGCTTTCGGAGCTTGGCTTTGAGTGCGAGGACGGAACGCTTATGCTTGAAAGAGGTATGAGCGCGTCTTCGTCGTCGGCTCGAATAAACGGCAGAGCCGTTACCGCCGCTATGCTTCGAGAGGTTGGCGGAATGCTGTTTAATATTCACGGTCAAAACGATAATCAACAGTTGCTTGACGCAAAAAATCACGTAAGATTACTTGATGCTTTTGCGGAAAACGGCGGACTGCTTGAAGAGTATTCCGAGCTTTACCGAGAGGTTTTGCACCTGCGTTGCGAGATAGACGGCATACGCAAGGACGCTATGGAAAGAGAGCGTCTTGGTGAGATACTCAAATTCCAGATACAGGATATAGACGCGCTCAAGCTTAAGGCGGGCGAGGAAGAGGCTCTTGAGGACGTAGTCAAAAAGCTTTCGGGTATGGAGAAGATAAGCAAGAGCTGTGCGCTTGTGGAAAAGGCTATACGCGGCGGCGAAAAGGTCATGGGCGCGGTGTACCTTGCGGATAGAGCGGCAGGCGCGCTTGAGGCGATCGCCGATCTCGTTCCCGATGCGGCGGAGCTTGCGGCAAGACTTAACAACGTAAGATACGAGCTTGAGGACGTAGCTGAATGCTCACGGGAGCTTTGTAACGTAGGAGACGAGGACCCGACGGTGAAGCTTGATAAGGCGCAGTCAAGGCTTGCCGCGATAGCTAAGCTTAAGAGAAAATACGGCAGTAGTGTTGAAGAAATACTTGCCTTCAGAGAGGACGCGGCGAAAAGACTTGACGGTATAGAGCATGCCGACGAGAGGGAAGAGGCGCTGACGGACGAGCTGAGAGAGACGGAAAATAAAGCGAGGGGTATTGCGGACGAGCTGTGGAAAAAGAGAAAAGCCGCGGCGAGGGCGCTTGATACGAGAGTATGCGAAACGCTTTCGTTTCTCGATATGCCAAAGGTAAGATTTGAGGTAAGCGTAAAGCATACGGACGAGCTTGCGGCGTTCGGCTGCGACAGAGTGGAGTTCCTTATTTCCACAAACCCCGGAGAGCCGCTTTTGCCAATGGAGAAGATAGCGTCGGGCGGCGAGCTTGCCAGAATTATGCTGTCACTCAAGAACGTGCTGAACGAATGCGACGGAGTTGGAACGGTCATATTTGACGAGATAGACACGGGAATATCGGGTAAGACGTCGAGAAAGGTCGGCATAAAGCTCAAGGAGATAGGACACGGCGCACAGGTGCTGTGCGTAACACACTCGGCGCAGATAGCGTCGCTTGCCCACAATCACCTGAAAATATACAAGACGGAAGCCGACGGAAGAGTAAGTACGTCGCTGTCGTTGCTTGATAAAGAGGGCAGAATAGAGGAAATATCGAGAATACTCGGCGGTATA
>JAZOON010000177.1:0-9761 GCA_045655045.1 Eubacteriales bacterium
GACAGCGTTGCAAAAGCACTTGGCTTTGACGGAATTTGTATGAACTCTATAGACGGAGTATCCGACAGAGATTACTGCATAGAGCTTGAGAGCGCATTTGCAACGGTTATGATGCATCTTTCACGCTTTTCTGAGGAAATAATACTCTGGTCCAGCTGGGAATTCAAATTTATCGAGCTTGACGATGCTTATACTACGGGCTCGTCGATAATGCCTCAGAAGAAAAACTCCGATATGGCAGAGCTTGTCAGAGGAAAGACGGGCAGAGTTTATGGAAATCTTCTCGGCTTGCTCACAACGCTTAAAGGCTTGCCGCTTGCGTACAACAAGGATATGCAAGAGGACAAGGAGGCAATATTTGACTCTCTTGAAACGGTTATAATGTGTCTTGAGATATTTGCTCCGATGATAAAGACAATGACGGTCAAGGCTGACAATATGTACCGAGCGGCACAGGAAGGCTTTATAAATGCGACCGACCTTGCGGATTATCTGACAAAGAAGGGAATGCCCTTCAGGTCTGCGTATAAGATAGTCGGACAGATAGTTGCGGAATGTATTGATAAAAAATGCGTCCTTGACGATCTTCCGCTCGAAGCTTACAGAGCGCATACGGATATGTTTGAGGACGATCTTTACAGTGAGATCTCCCTTGAGGCTTGTGTGAGCAAGAGAATATCCGAGGGCGGTACTTCCGTGGCTTCTGTTGAAAAGCAGATTGCGTACGTAAGAGAGGAGCTCGCGAGATGAAAAAAATATTTATTGACGGCAAAGCAGGGACGACAGGACTCAGGATATTTGAGCGTCTTGAAAACAGAGACGACGTTTCGCTCATAGTTCTTTCCGATGAGGAAAGAAAGGATACCGAGGCAAGAAGAAAAGCTCTTAACAGTTGTGATATAGCGTTCCTTTGCCTTCCTGACGATGCCGCAAGGGAAGCAGTATCGCTTATAGAAAATCCCGATGTCGTCGTAATAGACGCATCGACCGCGCACAGAACGGCGGATGGCTGGTCTTACGGCTTTCCCGAGCTTTCGCAAAGCTTTGAGGAGAGCGTAAAAAATTCTAAGCGTATTGCAAACCCCGGTTGTCACGCAAGCGGATTTATCGCGCTTGTTTATCCTCTCGTTGAGGCAGGGGTAATCTCTTCCGACGCCCTTCTTAGCTGTCATTCCATAACGGGATACAGTGGCGGCGGAAAGAAAATGATAGCCGACTACGACGGCGAGGACAGAAGAGTATTGCTTGACTATCCAAGGCAGTACGGTATAGGTCAGATGCATAAGCATCTTAAGGAAATGAAGCACGTTACAGGACTTAACGACGCCCCTGTGTTTTCTCCGATAGTTTCGGATTTTTATAGCGGAATGGCAGTTACCGTGCCGTTGTTTGCCAAAAATCTTAACGAAGGATATACAGTGGAGGACGTTAAGCGCGTGCTTAAAAACAAATACAGCGGAAACATAGTCAGGTACGTTGAAAACGCAGATGACGACGGTTTTTTGTCCGCGGGAATTCTTTCGGGAAAAGACTCTATGATAGTTACGGTGTGCGGAAATGAAGAAAGATTCGTGCTTGTGGCTATTTACGACAACCTTGGTAAGGGTGCGTCGGGGGCTGCTGTAGAATGTATGAATATAGTTATGGGAGAAAAGCCTGAAAAGGGGCTTGTAATATAAAGCGAGGACAGTATGAAACAAATTATCGGCGGCGTTTGCGCCGCAAAGGGATTTACTGCCAACGGAATACGTTGCGGAATAAGAAAAAACAAAACTAAAAGAGATATTGCGCTCATATACAGTGAGGTTCGCGGTACTGCTGCGGCGGTATATACGAAAAATCTTGTAAAGGGTGCGCCGCTGACCGTTACAAAAAATAATATTGCGGACGGTTATGCTCAGGCGATGATATGCAACAGCGGAAATGCAAATACGTGTAATGCTAACGGCATTGAGATAGCAACACAGACGTGTGAGCTTCTCGCAAACGAGCTTAAGATAGATGCGAGTGACGTTATCGTTGCTTCAACGGGAGTTATCGGTCAGCCTCTTGATATTGCTCCTATAGCGGGTGGAATGAGCGAGCTTGTTGCAGGACTGGGGGATCATTGTGACCTTGCGTGCGAGGGTATAATGACAACGGACACGAAGAAAAAAGAGATCGCATTCTCCTTTGATATCGGCGGCGTTGAATGTAAGATAGGCGGTATTGCAAAGGGAAGCGGAATGATTCATCCAAATATGGCTACCATGCTTGTGTTCGTTACTACCGACTGTAAAATAACGTCCGAAATGCTTCAGAGAGCACTCGCAAAGGACGTGGTGGATTCGTTCAATATGATAAGCGTTGACGGTGATACGTCAACAAACGATATGGTATCCGTTATCGCTAACGGACTTGCGGAAAACGACGAGATAAGCTCCGAGGGTGAGACGTTTGATAAATTCTGTGAGGCACTTCATGCGGTTACGGCATATTTGTGCCGCGCGATAGCTGCTGACGGTGAGGGCGCTACGAAGCTTTTGGAGTGTGTTGCAACGGGTGCTGTTGACGATAACGCTGCGAGAATTGCGGCGAAGTCTGTCGTTTGCTCGTCGCTGTTCAAGGCGGCAATGTTTGGAGCGGATGCTAACTGGGGCAGAGTGCTTTGCGCTATCGGATACAGCGGCGCTGATGTTGACGTTTCAAGGGTAAGCGTAAGCTTCAGATCGTCACAGGGTGAGATACTCGTATGCGAGAACGGCGCTGGCGTTGAATTTTCCGAGGAACTTGCTAAGAAGATACTTCTTGAGAGTGAGATACAAATACTCATCGGATTGGGAGACGGCAACGGACAGGCTGTCGCTTGGGGCTGTGACCTTACGTACGATTACGTAAAAATAAACGGAGACTATAGAACTTAATTTGGAGACTCAAAATGGTTATTGATAACAAACACAGAGTACAGGTGCTTACGGAAGCGCTCCCGTACATAAAAAAATACCGCGATAAGATAATCGTTGTCAAGTACGGCGGAAACGCTATGATCAACGAAGAGCTTAAGGAAACTGTGATGGGAGACCTTGTTCTGCTCGCGCTCATAGGAATTAAAGTCGTTCTCGTGCACGGCGGCGGTCCTGAAATAACGGATATGCTCGGCAAGATAGGTAAGAAGAGTGAATTTGTAAACGGACTTCGCGTTACTGATAAGGAGACCGTTGATATCGTTCAAATGGTCCTTGCGGGAAAGATAAACAAAAATCTTGTCAACATCATTCAGAACAAGGGCGGTAAGGCTATCGGTCTTTGCGGCATCGACGGACATATGATAGAGGCAGAGACGCTCAATGAGGACTTGGGCTACGTTGGAGAGATAACGAACGTAAACGTCGAGCCTATTCTTGACGTTCTTGAAAAGGGATATATTCCCGTGGTTTCAACCGTCGGTTGCGATAAAGCGGGAAATACGTATAACATAAACGCAGATACCGCTGCCGCGAAGATTGCGGGTGAGCTTCAGGCGGAGTGCCTTATTTCTATGACTGACATTGAGGGAATATTGAAGGACAAAAACGATCCTTCGACGCTTATTTCCAAGATATACGTCAGTGATGCGCCTCAGCTTATGAAGGAGGGCATTATAAGCGGAGGAATGATACCCAAGGTCAACTGTTGCATTGAGTGTATAAGAAGAGGAGTAAACAAGGTGTTTATAATTGACGGTCGTGTGCCGCACTCTATCTTGCTTGAAACGCTTACTGACGAGGGTATCGGCACTATGTTCGTATCGGGTAAAAAATATCCAAGATAATAGCGGTGTGATTTATGAACGTATTTGAAAAAGATAAACAGTATATTGCGTCTACTTACGCAAGATTTCCCATTTGCATAAAATCGGGAAAAGGCTCCGTCGTATACGACGATGAGGGAAAAGAATATATAGATCTGGGAACGGGAATTGCCGTCAATTCGTTCGGCGTCGCTGATGACGAATGGATAGCCGCAGTTACTGAACAGCTCTGTAAGCTTCAGCATACGTCAAATCTTTATTATAGCGAACCGTGCGCCGCGCTTGCCGAGATGCTTTGCGAGAGAACGGGAATGAAAAAGGTGTTCTTCTCGAATTCGGGCGCGGAGGCGAACGAGTGCGCTATCAAGGTTGCGAGAAAGTACGGTGAGCTTAATAAGGGCGAAGGATATACGACGATCATAACCCTTAAAGACAGCTTTCACGGAAGAACGCTGACAACGCTTGCCGCTACGGGACAGGATGTGTTTCACAAGGACTTTTTGCCGCTGACAGAAGGGTTTGTTTACGCGGCGGCGAACAGTAAAGAGGACGTAGAAAAGCTTGCGGCGGAGAACAAATGCTGCGCGGTTATGTTTGAGGTAGTCCAAGGAGAAGGCGGAGTGCTTCCGTTGAACGGGGATTTTCTCTCGTGGCTTGAGGACTTTGCAAGGGAAAAGGATTTGCTTTTGATTGCCGACGAGGTGCAGACGGGTAACGGACGCACGGGTGAGCTGTACGGTTATATGAATTTCGGAATAACCCCTGATATTGTTTCCACTGCCAAAGGCTTGGGCGGCGGTCTCCCCATAGGAGCGACGATGCTCGGCGATAAGGTAAAGGACGTACTGGGTGCGGGAATGCACGGTTCTACGTTTGGCGGAAATCCCGTGTGTTGCGCGGGTGCTCTTAATATAATTTCAAGAATAAACCAAAAGCTTCTCGACGGAGTAAAAGAGAAGAGCAGGTATATTTTTGGAGAGCTTGAGGGAGCGAAGGGCGTTAAAAGCGTAACGGGACTCGGTCTTATGATAGGAATTGAGTGCGAACGTCCCGCGAGTGAGATCATAGAGGAATGCCGTCAAAACGGAGTCCTCGTTATAAAGGCAAAGCAAAAGATAAGACTTTTGCCCGCGCTTAATATAGATAATGATAGTTTAATCAAAGCAATAAAAATATTGAAGGAGGCTTGTGCTAAATGAAACATCTTTTAAAGCTTATGGATCTTTCGGAAAAAGAGATCATAGAGATACTCAATACCGCGGATCAGCTTAAATATGAAAAGAAAAACGGAATCAAACATCATATTCTCGCCGGAAAAACCTTGGGAATGATATTTGAAAAATCTTCTACACGAACTCGCGTATCGTTTGAGGTTGGTATGTACGACCTTGGAGGAACGGCGCTGTTCTTAAGCTCAAGAGACCTTCAGATAGGAAGAGGAGAACCCGTTCAGGATACGGCAAGAGTTCTTTCAAGATACCTTGACGGCATAATGATACGTACCTTCGACCAAGAAGAGGTGGAAGCACTCGCAAGATGCGGTACAATACCGATAATCAACGGCTTGACGGATTATTGTCATCCTTGTCAGGTCCTTGCGGATCTTATGACGATAAGAGAGCACAAGGGCGGACTTAAGGGCAATAAGCTATGCTATATCGGCGACGGAAACAATATGACAAACTCTTTGATAGTCGGCGGTATAAAAATGGGTATGAGCGTTTCGGTCGCATGTCCCAAGGGATATGAGCCTGACGCGGAAATTATGAAGTGGGCGGCTGAAAACGGAAGCTTTACGTGTACCGAAAGCGTGCTTGAGGCAGCAAAGGACGCAGACGTTCTTTATACCGACGTATGGGCATCGATGGGACAGGAAGCCGAGGCTGAGGAAAGAAAGAAGATCTTTGCGGGATACCAGATAAACAGTGACGTTATGGCGGTTGCTCATAGCGATGCGATGGTACTGCATTGTCTGCCCGCGCACAGAGGCGAGGAGATAACCGACGAGGTTCTTGAGGCTCATGCCGATGAAATTTTTGACGAAGCTGAAAACCGTCTGCACGCGCAGAAGGCAGTGCTTGTAAAATGTCTTGCTTAAAGAGGTGCTTATGAAGAAAGTTTATTTGGTTACAGAGGACGGACGCGCTTTTGAGGGTTATTCCTTCGGAGCAGAGATCGAAGCCTGCGGAGAATTGGTTTTCAATACGGGAATGGTTGGATATATCGAAACCCTTACCGACCCCAGTTATTACGGACAGATAGTAATGCAGACCTTTCCGCTCGTAGGAAACTACGGTATTATTCCTTCTGATTTTGAGGGAGAGTGTCACCTTAAGGGCTTTGTCGTACGCGAGTGGTGTGACGCGCCTTCCAATTTCAGATGTGAATACGATCTTGACAAATATCTCAAGGAAAACGGTATTCCGGGAATTTACGGTATAGATACCAGAGAGATCACCAAGCATCTTCGCGAAAACGGTGTAATGAATGCTAAAATATGCTACAGCGTTCCCGAAGATATGGAAGAAATCAAGGCTTATAAAATAATAAACGCAGTTGACGCGGTTACTTGTAAAGACGTAAGATGCGTTCCTGCCCAAGATTGCGGCAAATATAACGTAACGGTTATTGACTGCGGCGTCAAAAACAGCTTTATTGCGGAGCTTACAAAGAGAGGCTGCAACGTAAAGATCGTTCCTGCAAATACCGCAGCAGAGAAAATTTTAGCTGACGCGACGGACGGAGTTTTCGTATCAAACGGTCCCGGAGATCCTTCAGAAAACGCTGAGCTCATTGCAGAGATATCTGAGCTGATGGGCAAGATTCCTATGTTCGGAATAGGTCTTGGACATCAGTTGATGGCACTTGCTAACGGAGCTTCAACCTACAAATTGAAATACGGTCACAGAGGCGGAAATCAGCCTTCTCATAAGGTTGGAACGAACCGTACTTATATTACTTCTCAGAATAACGGATACGCAGTTGCAGCAGATAGCGTTGTAAAGGGAAGCGTAACGTATGAAAATGCAAACGATAATACTTGTGAGGGAATAGAATATGCGGATATGAAGGCTTTCTCGGTACAGTTCTATCCTGAATCTATCGAGGGACTTCACAGCACGTCCTTCATTTATGACAAGTTTATTGAGCTGATGGGAGGTAAATAATATGCCGTTGAATAAGGATATAAAAAAGGTATTAGTTATCGGTTCGGGTCCTATCGTAATAGGACAAGCCGCAGAATTTGACTATGCGGGAGCGCAGGCGTGCCGCGTTCTTAAGGAGGCGGGAGTAAACGTAGTTCTCGTAAACTCAAACCCCGCTACGATAATGACCGATAACGCTTTGGCAGACGAGATATATCTTGAGCCGCTTACGGCAGAAACCGTTAAGCGAATAATAGAAAAAGAAAAGCCCGATAGCTTGCTTGCGGGATTGGGAGGACAGACGGGTCTTACTATCGCTATGCAGCTGTCACACGACGGTTTCCTTCGTTCTCATAACGTAAGACTTCTTGGAACGGACGCTAAAGCTATCGATAAAGCAGAGGACAGACAGCTCTTCAAGGAAACTATGGAATCTATCGGAGAGCCCTGTATTCCTTCGGATATAGCTAACGACGTTGACACGGCGCTTATGATAGCGGCAAAGATAGGATACCCCGTTATAGTTCGTCCCGCGTTTACGCTTGGTGGCGCAGGCGGCGGTGTTGCCAACAACGCCGACGAGCTTGCGGTGGTTGCGCAAACGGGACTTGATGCGTCTCCTATCACGCAGATACTCGTTGAGAGATATATTTTCGGCTGGAAAGAAATCGAATTTGAAACTATGCGTGACGCGGCAGGAAACGCGATAGCTGTTTGTAGTATGGAAAACTTCGACCCTGTCGGTGTCCATACGGGTGACTCTATAGTTGTAGCTCCCGCACTCACACTTTCAAGCAGGGAATACCAGATGCTTCGTTCTGCGTCCCTTAATATAGTGAATGCGCTCGGTATCGTCGGTGGATGTAACTGTCAGTTCGCGCTTAACCCCGAGAGCTTTGAGTACGCAGTCATAGAGGTAAATCCCCGTGTATCCCGTTCTTCCGCGCTTGCAAGTAAGGCGAGTGGATATCCTATCGCAAAGATCACCACAAAGGTAGCCTTGGGATATACGCTTGATGAGATAAAGAACGATATCACCGGCAAGACGTGCGCTTGCTTTGAGCCTACGCTTGACTACGTCGTCGTAAAATTCCCCAAGTGGCCGTTTGATAAATTCAACGGTTCGAGCAGAAAGCTCGGTACGCAGATGAAAGCGACGGGCGAGGTTATGTCGATAGGTCCTTCCTTTGAAATGGCAATTATGAAGGCAGTAAGAGGAGCTGAGATATCTCTTGACACTCTCAATGCTAACCCCATAAACGACAAGGATATACTTGAGCGTCTTGCCGCTATGGATGACCGCAGAATATTTACTATATTCGAGGCGTTAAAGAACGGCGTTTCAATGGAGACGATCCATTCTATCACAAGAATTGATTATTGGTTCCTCTCAAAGCTTCAGAAGCTTGTTGATTTTGAAAACAAGATCGTTGCCAATGGCTTGAGTGATGATGATTATGCAGAGGGAAAGGTGCTTGGCTATCCTGATAAGGCTCTTTCCAAATTGAGTGGCAGAAAAGATCTGCCCGCTATGGATGCTTCTTATAAAATGGTTGATACCTGCGCGGCGGAATTTGATGCAAAAACTCCCTATTTCTATTCCACCTACGGCGGCGCTTGCGAAGCAAGAGGCTTTAAGACCAGCGGAAAACCCACGATACTCGTCCTCGGCTCAGGACCTATAAGAATAGGACAGGGAATTGAATTTGACTATTCTTCCGTTCACTGCGTATGGGCACTCAAGGAATTGGGATATGACGTTGTTATCGTTAATAACAATCCCGAAACGGTTTCGACAGACTACGATACCGCAGACAGGCTTTATTTCGAGCCTCTCACGCCCGAGGACGTAATGAATATCATAAAGGTAGAAAAGCCTATCGGCGTTGTTGTTGCGTTTGGTGGACAGACCGCAATAAAGCTTACGCAATTCCTTGACGATAACGGTATAAAGATACTCGGAACTTCTGCTGAGGGAATTGATACCGCGGAGGACAGAGAGAAGTTTGACGCGCTCCTTGAAAAGTTCAATATAAGACGTCCTGTGGGAACGAGTATAATGACGACCGAGGAAGCATTGGAGGCGGCAGAGAAGATCGGATATCCCGTGCTGCTTCGTCCTTCTTACGTCATCGGTGGACAAAATATGTCTATTGTTTACAGTCCCCGTGAGGTTGAAACTTATATGACGAGAATTTTGGCTACGGGAATAGAAAACCCCGTCCTTGTTGATAAGTATATGATGGGAACGGAGCTTGAGGTTGACGTAATTTCCGACGGAAAGGACGTTCTTATCCCAGGTATTATGCAGCACGTTGAGCGTGCCGGAGTACACAGCGGTGACTCCATAGCGGTATATCCGCCCTTCAGTATTAATGATAAGATACTTTCAACTGTTGTTGAATCATCCGAAAAGCTTGCGCTTTCACTCGGAACTAAGGGACTTGTAAATATTCAGTACCTTATTTACCGTAACGAGCTTTACGTTATAGAGGTCAACCCCAGAGCATCAAGAACCGTTCCTTATATAAGTAAGGTTACGGGCGTTCCTATGGTTGATCTGGCTACGAGAGTAATGCTTGGCGCATCGCTTGAATCCTTGGGATACGGTACGGGACTTTACCGTACGCCTCCTTATTTTGCAGTTAAGGTTCCTGTGTTCTCGTTCCAGAAGCTTACAGATGCAAACTCCTATCTCGGACCTGAGATGAAGTCAACCGGAGAGGTGATGGGCATCGCGCCCACCTTCCCTGCGGCATACGCCAAGACCCAACTGGCCATATCCTACGAGCTGCCTAAATCGGGGTCGGTCTTGGTGAGCGTGGCCGACCGCGACAAGCGATCGA
>JAZOON010000178.1:0-2642 GCA_045655045.1 Eubacteriales bacterium
ATCATCGAAAAATAATGATATAAACCAGAATACTGCCGCTATCCCGACGCCCGTCAAAAGACCGCAGGGAATAGCGGCAGGTCTTTTTTTAGCCGACGCAAAGCCCGACGAAAAATAAACGGCTATGAGAGAGATTGTTGAAAGAGGTGTCATAAGCTTGTTGGGGTCGGACGATAACGTACATATGAACGAGCATAAAAGAGCTAACGCCAGCGCCGTGATAAGTCCCACGCAAATTCCAAAAAGAGAAGCCCTCGCAACTCCCACACCGTCCTTTTTTGATGAAGAAGCTCTTCCTTTTCTTGCCGTCACTTTATTTTTCATAAAAAATCCTCCAAAAAATTATTCTTTTAATTATATGTGAAAAACGTTGAGGGTAGAATAAATCAAGAGCCAAAAGGACATTAACAAAAAATTAACAAAGTATAATGCTTATAATCTATTGAAAAAAATTGCAAAATGTGATAAAATTGATTAAAATTGGGGTAGAAGGGGTATTTTGTAAAATACACCTGATGCTTATTCAAAAATATATCTTACGGAGGCAAAATTATGGCACAGATTGACGAAAAAGTGTACGGCAAGTCCATGGAAAAGATCGAGTCGATATTTGATTCGGGAACGTTCGTGGAGCTTGGCGCATACACCAAACGTCCTGACTCTCAAACGGATTTTGAGGGTGTTGTTTGCGGCTACGGTTCTGTAAACGGAAAGCTCGCTTTCGCGTTCGTTCAGGACAGTGGAAGAACCAAAGGCGCATTCGGAGAGAGACATTCCAAGAAAATAGTTGATATGTATTCTCTGGCAGTAAAGAACGGCGCGCCCGTTATCGGAGTTTTCGATAGCGCGGGAGCAGTCGTTTACGACGGAGCGTCCGCGCTCGCGGCGTACGGAAAGGTTATGAAGGCGGTGTCCGATGCATCGGGCGTTATCCCTCAGATAGCAGTCGTTGACGGCGTTTGCGGCGGTATGAGCGCGGTAGTTGCTTCTATGTTCGATATGGTAATAACCGTTAAGGACACGTCAAAGCTTTACGTCAACGCGCCCTTTATAGTCGGTAAGGAAACGGGAACTGCTGATTTTGCGGCGGCAAAGGGACTTTCGGCTTACGTTGCAGGCGATGCGGCAGGAGCTTACGCTTATGCAAGAGAGCTCGTTACCGTGCTTCCTCAGAACAATGCGGACGCGTGCATCGTTGAGACGGCTGACAGCCTTAACAGACAGAGCGTATTCAATGCTGAAAAGTACACGGCAGAGGAGCTTGTTGCGGCAGTTGCTGACGCACAGAGCTTTATTCGCCTTTATGAGAATTACACCGAGAACGCATATCTCGGTATCGCAAGCTTTGGCGGAGTAGTTGCGGGCGTTGTAGCTTCTAACCCCGCAAACGGCGGCGCGCTTGATATAAAGAGCGCAAGAGCAATAGCTAAGCTTGTATCCTTCTGCGACGCTTTCGGACTTCCCGTTGTCACTCTCGTTGACAGCTGCGGACTTGACGTAAGCGCGGCAGCCGAGGATAACGCGTATGCGGCAGAGCTCGCAAAGCTCGCTTATGCATACACGAGCGCGGATAACGCAAAGGTTACCGCAGTTATTGGCAAGGCGTACGGAGCTGCATTTACGCTTCTCGGCTCTAAGGCTGAGGGTGCGGATATGGTATACGCGCTTCCCACAGCCGCAATCAGCGTTCTTTCTCCCGAGGCTTCCGTTGCTTTCGTATGGAACGATAAGGTCGGAGCAGAGAAGAGCCGCGCAGAGCTTGAGGCAGAGTGGAAAGAGAAGTGCGCGTCGGCAGCGGATGCGGCAGACAGAGGTGAGATCGACGATATAGTCGAGCCCGCAGAGCTTCGCAAGAGAATTTGCGCCGCGCTTATGATGCTGGCTACAAAGGCTGACGGCAAGCCTACGCGCCGTCACGCGAATATGCCTCTTTGATCGGAGGATTCAAGATGTTGTTTAACGTATTGAGACCGAGCGCGCTTGCGCTGTTCACGACCGATGCGGGAACGCTGACGATGATGTGGCAGACGGTAGTGCTTGGTATGGGCATGGTATTTGCGGTTCTTGCTATACTTTGGATAATTCTTTCCATTTTCAAGCTCGTGTTTGCAGGAAAGACACCAAAGGAGCAGAAGCCCGTAAAGAAGCCTGCTCCAAAGGTTGAGAAAAAGGCAGAACCCGCAAAGACTGTCGCTCCCGTGGCAAAGCAGGATGACGGCGCGTTCGTCGCAGTTATAACTGCCGCGGTTGCCGCGTATATGGCGGAGTCGGGCGAGGCAGTACCCGAGGGTGGCTTCAGAGTAGTATCCTTCACAAGAGTAAGAGGCGGCAAGCCTTGGAATTCAAAATAATTTTGACGAAAGGTTAAAGGTAATAAATAATTATGAAAACTTATAACGTTACAGTAAACGGCGTAGTATATTCCGTTGTAGTTGAAGAGGTTGGCGGCGCAGCAGCTCCCGTAGCGGCAGCAGCACCCGCACCCGTAGCAGCTCCTGCACCCGCAGCAGCACCCGCTCCCGCAGCAGGCGGCGCGGCAGGCTCAGTTACCGTTAAGGCTCCTATGCCCGGTAACATCATCAAGGTAAACGTAAAGCCCGGTCAGGCTGTTAAGAAGGGCGACGTTCTCGTAGTTCTTGAGG
>JAZOON010000179.1:0-1667 GCA_045655045.1 Eubacteriales bacterium
TTGCAAAGCTGTCCTTGACAAGATATAGCTTGGGGCGCGCCTCGCCCTCGCGTCTTACCGTTATACAGCCGTGGTTTCCGCCGAGAAAATACCGATATTGGTCCTTTTCGCCGAGCGCGGCTTCGCAGTAAAGACTGCAAAGCGAACAGCCGACGTCTGAGCAGGTCACTCTCAGCTCGGAGTCGCCCTCGTATCGCCACGCGCTCACGGTATCTCTATGAACGGGTAAAAGTCCCGCGCGAGAATATACCGTGCCGAGAAAGTCGTCGGAAACCTCGGTGAGAGCAAAATCGGAGCGGGGTAGGGGAGTGTAGCCTAACTTCTCCATTACGTATTCGTAAGTGACGAACGCGCCCTCGGCATCAAGGTGGTGGTCGGTTTTATAATACGCGCCGTCGGTGTTTTTCAGCTTTTGGTACAGTCCGCTGTCATCGCAAAGCGCGCGGACCGCGGCGGCTTCCTCACTGTCGGTATAAACGTCGGCGCTTCTCGGCACGGTTACGGTTACAGCAGATTTGCTTTTTGCAAGCTCCCGCACGCTCTCAAGACTTTCCCTCAGCGTGTCGAGGTTACTGTAAATGCATCTGTCCACAAACCGTTCCCGAGTATACGTCACGCCGTTGTTTTCTTGCTTTCCAAGTGCAAGCTCGCACGCGCTTTTGGCGCGTATCATCTGCGTTCTGAAGGGGATTCTGTCGGAGCAAAAGGCAGACAGCTCTCCAAAGAAGCTTCCGTCAAGCACGCCTCTGACGTTTACGGTGGGAGCATCGGCAAGTGTTCTGTTTTCCTCATAAGATATTTTGTCGCCTTGGTTCGCAAGCGTGCCTACGCCAAAGGCTATCGCTATCACGGCAATCACCGCGATAAATATAACGTCGCTTTTTCGTTTCATTTATACCGCCTTGGGAAATATAGTTTGTCGTGGGGACGCGGGGGATGCGATTTTGCTACCTTTTTTGAAAAAAATGTAGCGCCAAAAAACTTCTTGACTGGAAAAAGTAAAAATGGTGGCGAGGTCTGTGTTTCCCCATAATCCGTAGGGCGGGGGCTTGTCTCCCGCCGTGACAAAAACGTACGGCGTGAACCTATATGTTTGTTATAATCTGTATGGGGCGACGTCCTCGACGCCCCGCGAGATGTTCGTACAAAAGTAACACTTGCGCACAGGAACGGCGGCAGCAAGCCACCGCCCTACGGAGACAATGCGAACATACGGCGAAAATCCGTGTTAAAAGCTTGTTTTGTAGGGACAGGCGTCCCCGACTGTCCGCGAGACGTTCGCACAAAAAGCTTGCTATAATTTGTAGGGGGCGACGTCCTCGACGCCCCGTGAGATGTCCGCACGAAGGAAATGCTTACGCAGAAAGAGCGTAAATCCAAAATCGTTAATTACCGATTTCGTCCTTCATTTTTTTGAGCGCGTCGAGTGCGTCGGAAAGACCGCCCACTTGGTCGATAATTCCGTAACGCACTGCCTCGTCACCGTCGATAATAGACCCAACGTCGGTTGCAAGCTCGTCTGGGCGCATCATGAGCTCGCGCACCTTATCGGGGGCGGCGTTTGAGTGCTTGCAGATAAAAGATATTATTCGTTTTTGCATTTCTTCAAAATAACGGAAGGTTTGCGGAACGCCGATAACGAGACCGTTTATGCGAACGGGGTGTAT
>JAZOON010000180.1:0-5505 GCA_045655045.1 Eubacteriales bacterium
ATTGTCTTCCTAAGACCGCTTGGCCTCCGACTTGGCTTTTTGCGTTGCAAAAGGCTACTCAAAATTTTGTCATTTTTTATTTTCAGGCAGAAAAATTTCCGTGCCGATAAAAAATTGTCTGTTTGCTGAAATATTGCAAGTATTGACCGCGCTCTCTCAACATATTATATTATTGCGAGTAAAATCGCAAAAAATTAATATTGAGAAAGGAAAAAATATGGCAAAGAAATTTTTAAAAATATTTCTCGCCTTAGCGATAGTATTTGCCGTATTCGGCTCGGCAGCAGCCTCAGCCGCGCCTTATCCAAGCTCGCTCGCTTGCGTTTCGGGATTTGGAAACGGCGTGACGTCCACGGACGTTCGCCAAATGTCCGTATCGTCGGGCACAAGGCTCGTATCCGCCGATTATTCCTCGCTTAAGCTTTACCCCGGCGGTGTGCCGTTCGGTGTCAAATTCTTGACCGAGGGAGTAATAATAATAGGTTTTTCCGACGTGAAAACGAGTGGCGGTAAGCTCTGCCCCGCAACGGCGGCGGGGCTCAGGCAAAACGACGTTATTATAAGTATTGACGGCGAAGCAGTTACCGATGCGGCAACGCTTTCGGCTCTCACGGAAGGCTGCGGCGGAAAAGCTCTTACGGTGATTTATTCAAGAGACGGCAAAAAGGCGCAAACCTCGCTTTCTCCCTGCTATTGCAAGGAAGAGGGAAAATACAAAACGGGTATGTACGTCCGTGACAGCGGCGCGGGTATCGGAACGGTGACGTATATCGTGCCCGACACGCTTGATTTCGGCGGTCTCGGTCACGGAATTTGCGACGGCGAAACGGGTAAGCTTATTCCTATGCAGCGCGGCTCGGTGGTCGGCGTGACTATCAACGGCGTTGTAAAGGGACTTTCGGGAACACCCGGAGAGGTCAGAGGATATTTCAGCTCGGGAAAAACGGGAACGCTTCTTAAAAACACCGAAAACGGCGTTTTCGGCGCGTTCGTGAAGCTTCCCGACGGACTTGCGTCCGAGCCGATTCCCGTGGGCACGAGGAGTGAGCTGTCCGCAGGTAAGGCTTATATATACTCCACCCTCGACGGAACCACACCGCAAAAGTACGAAATAGAGATATCCGAGATCAGACGCGATTCAACGGCAAACAAGTGCTTTACGGTAAAGATAACGGACAAGGCGCTGATCGGCAAATCAGGCGGCATAGTTCAGGGAATGTCGGGCTCACCGATAATCCAGAACGGTAAGCTCGTGGGAGCGGTCACCCACGTTCTCGTCAACGATCCTACCGCAGGCTATGGCATCTTTATTGAGAATATGCTGAACCAAATGGGAAATCTGACGTAAAAAGCAAAGGCAATATCAACCGATTTCGGAATGATATTGCCTTTTGTTTTATATTGTATCGAATATTAAAATATTTTTTTGCGGCATTTTGAAGATTTACGTTCTTACAGGAACCGTCATCATACCGTATCGTAAGATCATACTTTTCAGAAAATGATTTTTTGCTTCCGCGCTCTCGACAGTAGTTTTTTCTTAAATCTCATTATCCAATATCCACTCCAGAAGCTCCTGATATTTCATCTCCCCTGCCGCAACGGCAAGACCGACACGGGCGACCTCTGCATTGGTAGGTCGGAGCTTGATACCGTTCGTTTCCAAAAACGTGAGAAGAACGTACATACCGATCCTCTTGTTTCCGTCCACGAAGGCGTGATTAGAGATCAGCGCAAAGCCAAGCCGTGCCCCCTTTTCTTGCTTTGTGGGATACAGTTCCTTTCCGTCAAATGTAGCAAACGCCGATTCGAGCGCGCTGTTTAAGAGAGCAATATCCCGCACGTTCGGGTCACCGCCGGTTTCCTCTGTAATAAGCCTATGCAACAAAAGCACCTTTTCCTGACTGAATTTAATCATTTCGCAAGCTCCTCAAAGGCGGGGCGGTAAAGCTTTAAAATTCTTGCCGCTACAAAGTCGATCTTCTCGTCATCTGTCATTTCAATGGTAGTGTCGTGCTCAATATCCACCAACTTATATTTGGGCTTATTATTCTTAAAAATATACAGCTCGCCGAGCTTATCAGTCATTCTCGCCACACGGGAAAAATTCTGATTTGCTTCGGAAATCGAAACGATCTGGTTCGTATTCAAATTCATTTTTAAAACCTCCTTTTGTGATTACAATATTATTATACATATATTTTAGGATATTGTCAACCTAAAATGAATATTTTCATAAAATTTCTATTAAATTTTGTTGTCCTTTACTGACCGCATACCCGAGCGACGCCTATAATTCAAAACAGAAAGATTGCAGACAGAACAAAGGCAATATCAACCGATTTCGGAATGATATTGCCTTTGTTAATTATTTAATACACCAGCGTGTACTCGAGCATTTCGTAATGAAGCCGACTTCCGACGTCCGTTCCCATAGGAAGAAGCGCCATAGCAATAAAAAGCTCCTCACCCGAGGATATATCCTTAAGCGTAGCGTATTCTCCCTCGATCTTTTCAACTAAGTAATCCTTTGGTTCCATAATGATCCTTTCCGAAATATTTATTTTCTTCTTATTTTATCGCGGCAGTCGAGAACGTCGCACCCTACAGAATAATGCTCTGACACAGCCTTCGCCACTATTTTTCCGCCCACAAGTTTTTTGGCTCCACCTTTTTCGAAAAAAAGGTGGACGCGTCCCCCGCAAAAAGAGGGCTGTAAAACACAGCCCTCAAAAGATCAGTCGGTAGTATAGTTATCGAAGTATCCCTGAATATAGACTACGGGAGTACCCTTATCGCCCGAGCCCGACGTAAGGTCGCAAAGCGAACCGATAAGGTCGGTAAGGCGGCGAGGAGTAGTTCCTTCGGACGCCATTTGTCCAAAGAGGTCCCCGTCCTTCTGCTTTATCTTTTCCTTGATAGCCGAACGAAGCTCTTCGCCCGAAAGCGCGGCAAAATCGTTATCCGCGAGGTACTTGAGCTTCAGCTCGTTAGGCGTTCCCTCAAGTCCGACGGTATACGCAGGCGAAACGACCGGATCGGCAAGCTCCCAGATCTTTCCTACGGGATCTTTAAATGCTCCGTCTCCGTAAACCATTACCTCAACGTGCTTACCCGTTGCCTCAAAAATATTCTTCTGTATAGCGTCCACCACAGGCTGGCAGTCTCTGGGGAAAAGCTTTACCTGATCCTCAGTCGCCTTGTTAGAGCCGAGCAGACCGTAATCCGCGTTATATCCGCTTCCGTTAACGGGCGCGTTCAGTATCTCGTCAAGACCGAACACCTTCTCAGCTCCCGCCGCCTTGAGTATTCTCTTGGTGCGCGCGCGAGTGTGAATGTCACAGTTAAGAACGTTCTTTGTATATTTGAGTATAGCTCTTGCGTCGTTCGCGAATATTATCTCCGCTTCTGCTCCGCTTTCACGGATAAGCGTCTCGTAATACTCGACGTAATCAACGCCCGTAAAGGTATGCTTCTCATAACCGAAAAGCTCGCGGTAGGTCTTAAGGTCAAGAACGTCGTGGTAAGGATCAACGCCCTTATCATCGATAGCGTCAAGACTTATAAGGTGGTTACCAACCTCGTCTGAGGGATAAGAAAGCATAAGAACTATCTTCTTTGCTCCCGACGCAATACCTCTTAGGCAAATAGCAAAACGGTTACGGCTGAGAATAGGGAAAATAACTCCCACCGTCTCACCGCCGAATTTTGCCTTTACGTCCGCGGCAATATCGCCAACGGTCGCGTAGTTACCCTGCGCGCGCGCCACGATCGCCTCAGTCATAGCAATAATATCTCTGTCTCTGACAGCAAATCCGCCGTCCTTCGATGCTTCGAGAACGGACTCCGTAACGATCTTTACGAGATCGTCACCCTGTCTTATAATAGGTGTACGAACACCACGGGATACCGTACCAATCATACGGCTCATATTAAAACACCCCTTGCTTTGCCCCATTTTATGGGTTTAAATTTTATTACACACTATAGTATACCAAAAAAAGCCTGATTTGTAAAGAATTTTTTTCAATTTTTTTTGCTTTTTTCGCGATTATTTACCAACGCAGAATTTTGAGAATATTTCCGCGACTATCTCCTCGCCTATCTCTCTGCCGTCAACAAGCCCGATATGCGACATAGCCGCTTCGATACCGACGCAGCAAAGGTCAAGCGGCGTACCCGCCACAAGCTCATTTCTCGCCTCTGTCAACGCATCTATCGCCAAAAGCAGAGACGAATACTGCCTTGCTCCCGTAACCACCGCGTCGTTATCCATATCTATGCTTCCGTCGATAAACAATCCGTCAACCGTCCGCGCAAGCTTGTCAAAGCCCTCGCCGCGCCTTGCGCATACCCTGACCGTATGGGGAAATTCCTCGCAAAGTCTGCGCTCCGTTTCGGGATCTGCCGCAAGGTCGGTCTTATTCAGAACCGCCACGCACGCGCTTTTCGTTGACTTTATCCGCTCAATGAGCTTTTCGTCGTCACCGTCAAGCGGCAGGGATACGTCAAAAACCGCAAGCGCAAGCTCCGCTGAGTCAAGCTCCTTGAGTGCTCTCTCAATTCCTATGCTCTCTACCCTGTCATTCGTCTGCCTTATCCCCGCGGTGTCGGAAAGCAGCAGCGTAACGCTTCCAAGACTTGCCGTCTGGCGCAAAACGTCACGCGTAGTTCCCTCCACGTCCGTAACGATAGCCGCGTCGTAACCGACTATCTGATTGTATACCGAGCTTTTTCCTGCATTAGCCTTACCGCATATGACCGTGGGTATACCCTCCGCAACGGCTCTTCCCGTTCCGTACGTAGCGGCAAGACGTCTCGCTTCGGCAGTACATTCCTCTACCGCCTCGATTATCTCCTCTCGGGAGTACTCGTTGAGGTCCTCGTCGGGAAAATCAAGCGCGGCGTAAATGCCCGTCATAACCGACAAAAGCTTTTCGTATATTCCGCGTGTTTTCTCCGTAAGGTGTCCCCTCATACCGTTTCTGGCAAGCCGCACCTGACCGTCGTTTTTCGCGTCGAGCAGGTTTCCGAGCGCCTCTGCCTCGGACAGACTCATCTTACCCGAAATAAAAGCTCTCCTCGTAAATTCTCCCGCCTCTGCGGCTCTCGCGCCCGCAAGTAAAGCGGCACTCAGCACACGTCTGGTTACAAGCACGCCGCCGTGACAGTAAAGCTCAACGGTATCCTCTCCCGTGAACGAGCTTGGCGCGTAAAATACCGCCGCCATTCCGTCGTCCACGCTCTCTCCGTCGGGCATGGTTATCTCTCCGTACGTCATTCTGCCGTGACCGAGCGCACGAAGCTCTCCGCCCTTTCTTCGGCGGAATATTTTTTCTGCAACGCTCAGCGCGTCACAGCCTGAAATTCTTATCATAGCCACACCGCCCTTACCCTGAGGGGTGGAAACGGCGGCTATAGTGTCAAGTAAATTCATATTTTCTCCAATCTTTTTTTGAGGGGATGCGGGGACGCGGGAACGCGGGGATGCGGGGGGATGCGGGG
>JAZOON010000181.1:0-3732 GCA_045655045.1 Eubacteriales bacterium
CTGGATGAAGTGCGCTGAGATCACCGACGAGCTGATCGGTGCTTTGCGCGAAGGCAAGTACACCTATTACCGTGTCAACTTCCCCAACGGCGATATGGTCGGTCACACGGGTTCGTTGCTCGCGACGAGATGCTCTATGGAAGCGCTTGACATTCAGCTTGCAAGAATACTTGATGCTCTTGATAAGGTCGGCGGTGTCGCTCTTATCACGGCAGACCACGGTAACGCTGACGAAATGTATGAAATGGATAAGAAGACGGCACTTCCCAAGGCTGACAAGAACGGTAAGTTCAAGGCAAAGACCAGCCACACGCTCAACCCCGTTCCCTGCATCATTTACGACAACGTAACCGCCAACAAGTACACCGTAAAGAAGGACGAGGGTAACTTCGGTCTTTCCAACGTTGCGGCTACTATGGTAAATCTTCTCGGCTACGAAGCACCCGCTATGTGGGACGAAAGCATTATTAAGTTCTAAAGTTTTTAAAGGCTGTTGCAGTTGCAACAGCCTTTTAGCTTGTCGATAAAGCTTTTTTGGCTCGCCCTATGGGAGAGCTCCGCGAAGCGGTGAGAGGGTAATCGAAAAAATTCATTTTCAATATAACCTTGGCTTTTTCTTATCGCCCTCTCCGTCACCTGACGGTGCCACCTCTCCCAAAGTGAGAGGCTTTAATTGTTTTTCGACAGACTGAAAGGCTGTTGCAGTTGCAACAGCCTTTATCTTATATTCTGAATAGTTCTTTTGTGTTTTTACTCGTGACACTTTTTATTTCATCAACGGAAATTTCTTTAATTTCCGCAAGCCTTGACGCGGTCAGCCACATAAGCCCCGAGTGGTTTATCCGTCCTCTGAACGGATGTGGGGCAAGATACGGGCAATCCGTCTCAATAAGTATCCTATCCATCGGTACGGAAGCCGCTACCTCTACAGCTTTTTTTGCGTTTTTAAAGGTCAAAACACCCGAAAAGGATATATACCAACCGCGCTTCACAAGCTCGCGCGCCATTTCCGCGCTTCCGCTGAAGCTATGAAAAACGCCCCTTGCTCTCGGATATTTCAAAACCGTCTCAAAGCAATCTCCGTGAGCGTCTCTGTCGTGGATTATTACGGGCATATTCAATTCAACCGCCATTTGAAGCTGTTTTTCAAAGTAGTACACTTGCGTGTCCTTGTCAAAGCCCTCGTAATGGTAATCAAGTCCTATCTCTCCAAGGGCGACAATTTTATTTTTCTCCCGCTTTTCATTGGTATTGATAAGCTCGTAAAGCGTTTTCAGCTCCTCGTCGGGAGTATTTTGACAGTACGCCGCATCTTCGGGATGTATTCCTACAGCCGCGTACATTTTTTCATATTTTGAAGCCTGCTCTATACAAATAAGGTTGTTGGTGTTATTCGTTCCGACGTTTATAACGCCCTCAACTCCCCTTCCAAACACGTTTCTTTGTAATATCTCATCCGCGCCGCCGCTGATTTCATCAAAACGTCTGTCAAAATAGTGCGCGTGAGAATCAAAAATCCCCGAGCAGTCAAACACATCGTTAATCACGTCCGACATATCAAAACTCCTGCTTTATGCTTCTTTTGAAAAGACCGCCTATCTCTTCTTGGGCGCTCGCGTTTTCGTAAAGCACGTTATAAACCGCCCGACATATGGGAAGCTCCACGCAATATTCGTCGGCAAGCTCAACGAGCGCCTTTACCGTGTAATATCCCTCCGCCAAGAGCGTGTATTCCTCTTTAGTCACTATACACTCGCCAAATTTTCTGTTGTGGCTGTATTTTGAAAATACGGTCGCCTCATAATCCCCCAGGTGACACAGTCCGTACGCTGACAGCTCGTTTCCGCCCATAGCGGCTATGAGTCTTGCAATCTCTCTCGTTCCTCGGGACATGAGCGCGCCCTTTAGTGTTGACAGCTTTAAGCCGTCAAGTATTCCCGCCGCAATTCCTATGACGTTTTTAGCCGCCGCGCCTATCTCATTTCCGATAAGGTCCGTTCCGTAATAAAAACGTATAAGATCTCCCGTAAAGCTATCCACAAGAAGCTTTTTGACGTTTTCGTCCTCACTGTCTATTACCATACAGTTTGGTATCCCCGCAAAGAACTCCTGAACGTGACCCGGACCTAACCACACGGCAACGCTGTTGGACACGTCAACGTTTTCCTTGGCTATCTGTGAGAGACGCTTGCCTGTTCCAATCTCAATTCCTTTCATACAAAGCACGAATATTTTATTTTTCAAGCGGAGCGTCTCGATCTCCTTCATAAACGCGCGCAGTCCCTGTGACGCTATGGAAACGACAATCACCTCCGCCCCCCTCAAGCATTCGATATCCGTTGACAGCGTGACGCTTTCGGGAAGCTCAAGAAGGTCGTTTTTGCGCTCCGCTATAAACCTTTTCATATGCTCGGACGAGCTGCGTCCGTACAACGTCACCTCGTGCCCCATTCGGTCGAGATACCAAGTAATGAGCGACCCCCAACGTCCGCATCCCACAACTGAAATTTTCATATTTTTCTCCAAGAACGGGGACTGCCATACGTTTTGGTCAGTCCCCTGATAAATTATCTTATTCTCTCTCCGAGAGGAGTATCTTCGGCAAGGAATACCACTCTGACCTGCTCTTCTCCGCTCGCAAGTATCATTCCCTGCGACTCTATTCCGCAAAGAGTTGCGGGCTTGAGATTTGCAACCAATACTATCTTCTTGCCGATAATGTCCTCGGGCGCGTAAAACTTTGCGATGCCCGATACTACCTGTCTTTTCTCATATCCGAGATCGACCTCAAGCTTCAGAAGCTTCTTAGCCTTCTGAACTCTCTCACAAGCAACGACCTGAGCCACGCGAAGCTCTACGTTCATAAAGTCCTCAATACCGATAAGCGCGCATCCCTCGGGTTTCTCGGGAACTGCATTAGCTTTTGCCTCAGCCTCTGCCTCTGCAATCATTTTCTGCTTTTCCGCTTCAAATTCAGCCATCTTCTTTGCCTCGTCAATTCTTGCGAAAAGCACCTTGGAGTCCGCCACCTCGTCACCTGCTCTCATACCGCCAAAGCAATTTTCTCCGCAAACGGTATCGTAATCACGGAGCGTCGTTCCAAGCTGGTCTAAGATTTCGGCTGACGTTGCGGGAATAAAGGGAGAAAGCAAAACCGCGCCGAAGCGTATCGCCTCAAGAAGATTATAGATAACAGTTTCAAGTCTTTCGCGGGATGCTTCATCCTTAGCGAGCGACCACGGCGTAGTTTCATCAATGTACTTATTCGCTCTGCGAAGCATATTGAAGATACACTCCAAAGCATCGGATATACGGTATCCGTCCATACACTCGATAACCTCTTTACAGGTAGATGCGCACATAGCCTTAAGCTCGGCATCGGGCGCACCCTCGGTCTCGGGGTGCGGCGTGGGAACCTTCTTGTCAAAGTACTTCTTATCCATATCAAGCGTACGCTTTACAAGATTTCCCAAGTTATTTACAAGGTCGTTATTATAGCGTGCTATTACCGCCTCGTGCGTTATAGAGCCGTCGGAGTTGTAGGGCATCTCGGCAAGAGCGTAATAACGTACTCCGTCAACACCGAAATGCCCGGCAAGCTTATCTGCGTATATTACGTTTCCTCTTGATTTTGACATCTTGTCAATGCCGAAATTGAACCAAGGATGTCCGAATACCTTTTTAGGCAACGGAAGCTCGAGCGCCATAAGGAATATGGGCCAATATATCGTA